>JAPUIX010000161.1 GCA_027296625.1 Gammaproteobacteria bacterium
TCCCGTGCACATACTTTCTTTGAAGACAATCCAAAGGAAGTAACGCACATTGATTTTTCGGATCCCTACTGCGAGGAACTGCGAGCCGTTTTAGTGGCCGCCGCTAAGGAGGCGGCGCTCGCGCCTGCCGAATCGGCCACTTATGGCGCCACCCAGGGGCCACGCCTCGAGACCGCAGGCGAGATTGATCGCATGGAAAATGACGGCTGCGATGTGGTCGGCATGACCGGTATGCCAGAGGCGGCGCTCGCGCGCGAGCTTGGGCTCTGCTATGCCGCCTGCGCCGTGGTGGTCAATAGGGCCGCTGGGCGATCAAACGGCCCGATCACGATGCAGGCCATCGAAGCAAATCTGACCGCCTCGCTAGAGAATGTGCATCTGCTTCTCGCGCACACGATCCCGCTGATCTGAACGCCCGTGGGCAGTCAGGGGCCGGCGCCTTCCGATTGATACAGCGTGACCCTCACCAAGGCGCCGAACAAGGGATGGTCAAAATAATGCAGCTCATTCAGGCGGACCTTGCGGCTTTCCGTTAGCCTGACATAGGCCGGCTGCTGGTCTACAAATAGCGCACCACTTGATGCGGCCTTACTACCCATCGCAAGTGCATCGCCTCGCAGCTGCTCCGAGAGGAAATAGGCGAGATCCAAATCCACATGTAAGAATCTGGTCTTTTTAAGGCGCACCGTCCCGTCGATCCGCACGCTATTTACTGGGGCAAAGTCGCTATCGGCATAGAGGCCCTCGCTTCTCTCCCCGCCTCGAGTCGGGGCCACACCCACATCGGGATCAGCCAGCAGCACAACGCCGCTGGCCACCACATGCACGGCGCGCGCGGTGGGCGGCTGGAATTCGGGTTGCCGCCATGCGATATGTAAAATGGGATTGTAGCGACGGGAGTTGGCGAGCTTGTCATTTACATCGGCAAGCCCAAGCTCGTTGGCTTGCAGCGGTCGAAACGCCATGGGACCTGCGAATGGGGGTCCTTCTGGCTGCTCAACATCTTGCAACTCTGTGTCCAGAAATTCAGGGATATCTGAGACCAATTCGATACTCCCATCGAGCTCAGGTAGCCCAGGGTTATTGGACCACGTTTCGCTGTCCGCGTCGGGCTGGAGTCGCTCAAACACAATAACTTCTACCTCATACCAAAGCTCCTCATCAGCCGAGATCTGACTCGACGCATACAAAAATACACAAAGGAAACAAGCTCCAAGGACGATGCTGTGAGTTTTGGGTGCAATCGTCATGCGGCGTCTCGCGTTTCCAACTGGTCGAGCAGGTCCGTTAGCAGCTCTATGCGCAAATTGCCATCAGGTAACTCTTTCATGACACGCAACCTATCCTGCCCATCCAGTTTATAGGTCTGTGGGTGCAATTGGATCAATTTCATTACCCGCATAGGATCGATCGCGGGGCATGGTTGGAAACGGACTCGTCCCCCGTCTTTGCCCAAGTCGATCTTATGGATGCCCATCGGCGTTGCTTTGAGTTTTAAGGCTGTAATGCGGAACAGATTCTTCGCCGGCTCTGGCAACAATCCAAACCGATCAATCATTTCTACCTGCAAATCAGTCAATTCGTCATCATTCCGAGCGTTTGCAATACGTTTATACATAATAAGGCGCATATGAACGTCAGGCAGATAATCCTCGGGCAGCAGCGCGGGGATGTGCAGGTCGATCTCCGTGCCGTGATCGAGCGGCCGATCCAATTCCGGCTGACGGCCGGCCTGCAACGCCTGTACCGCACGCTCAAGAAGATCCATATAAAGCCCAAAACCAATCTCTTGGATATGGCCACTCTGTTCTGCACCTAAAATCTCACCTGCACCCCGGATCTCAAGATCATGGGTGGCTAGGGTGAACCCTACGCCTAAATCTTCGAGCGACTCTATGGCCTGGAGCCGCTTTTGCGCATCGGCGGTCATCACGTTACGCGCTGGCACCGTTAGATATGCATAGGCGCGATGGTGAGCGCGTCCAACACGGCCGCGCAGCTGGTATAGCTGCGCCAGCCCGAATTTATCCGCGCGATTAATAACAATCGTATTGGCTGTCGGAACATCGATTCCTGATTCAACGATGGTAGTGCATACGAGTACGTTGACCCTGCGATGATAAAAATCCAGCATCACCTGCTCAAGTTCCTTCTCACGCATCTGCCCATGGGCGATACATACGCGGGCCTCAGGAATCAGCGATTCTAACCGCTTTGCCATTTTCTCGATGGACTGAACTTCGTTATGGAGAAAATATACCTGTCCCCCTCGCTTAATTTCTCGTAACACGGCTTCCCGAACAAGGGGGGCATTCCATTCCCGCACGAATGTCTTCACAGCCAAACGGCCCGATGGTGGCGTTGCTATAATAGAAAGCTCGCGCAATCCAGACAGTGCCATGTTGAGAGTGCGAGGAATAGGGGTCGCAGTGAGCGTTAGCAGGTCCACTTCCGCACGCAGCGCCTTGAATTTTTCCTTTTGGCGCACACCGAAACGGTGTTCTTCGTCGATCACAACAAGGCCAAGCCGTTTAAACTTGATGGTTTCCCGAAAAAGCTTGTGCGTTCCGATGACGATGTCGACGGAGCCCGTGGCGAGTGCATTGATGACGCTATCCTGTTCCTTGTGCGAGCGAAACCTCGACAACTGCTCGATGCGAACAGGCCAATCCGCAAAACGGTCCAAGAAATTCTGATGATGCTGTTGAACAAGCAGCGTGGTCGGCGCCAACAGGGCAACCTGTTTTCCATCCTGCACGGCTACGAATGCAGCTCGCATGGCAACCTCGGTTTTGCCGAAGCCCGGGTCTCCACAGATCAGGCGATCCATGGGCTTGTCATCCTGCATATCGGATAGGACTGCTTGAATGGCGGCCATCTGATCCGGAGTTTCCTCAAAGGGGAAAGTATGAGCGAACGCCCGGTAAGCATCCTCATCGATTGTATAGCTGAACCCGCCGCGCGCCGCACGACGTGCGTGCAGTTCCAAAAGTTCAGCCGCGACGTCAAAAGCACGTTCTGCAGCCTTTCGTTTAGCTCGCTGCCAATGTGCACTGCCCAGCCTATGCAAAGGCGCGTGCTCAGCATCTACACCCGTGTATCGACTGATCAGATGTAGAGAGGATACCGGCACATAAAGTTTGTCTCCGCGAGCGTATTCGACGCAGATGAACTCTGCCCTGACATCATTCACCTCCAGCGTGACCAACCCTTGGTAGCGTCCTACCCCGTGCTCTTCGTGGACAACGGGAGCGCCTGCGCTCAGTTCCGTCAGATTACGAACAATACTGTCAACATCGCGCTGCGTTCGCCTACGCAGCCTGCGCTGCATAGCGCGTTCCCCAAAGAGCTGAGTCTCGCTGATAATGGCAATTACTGGATCATCGAGTTGGGTTCCTTGTTCTAGCGGTGCAACCGTCATCCCAAGTGGCGCAGCATCCATGACAAACGCCGACCAGGTGTCGAATAGCTGGGGCCTAAGGTCATGTTCGGACAAGAGCTCCAACAAGGTCTCTCGCCTTCCACTGGACTCCGCAACAAATAGTACGCGACCGTTGAATTCATCCAGGAAGCGTTTTAATACAGCCAACGGATCAGTTGCGCGCGCATCAATTGGAAGCGGCTTGGGCGGGCTAACCGCATAGTTGACAGCGCTAGGCGACTCATCGTTTGACCCGGTGCGGAGTAACAGCTGTGGGAAGTTTCCCATCGCGCTCGCAAGCTCCGATGGATCTAAGAATATCTCCCGCGGAGGAAGCAATGGCCGCTCACCATCATGCCGTCCCTGTTCGTAACGCTCTCGAATGTCCTCCCAGAACGCGTTACTCGCCTGCTCCACACCATCATCAATTACAACCACACATTGTTGAGGCAGGTAGTCCAATAACGTATGGGTCTCATGAAAAAACAATGAGAGATAGTATTCAATCCCCGCCGGCGCAAGGCCGTGACTCACATCTCTATATATCGGGCATTCGGTAGCGTTGCCTTCAAAATGCATTCGCCACTGCGACCGAAAGAGACCTATTGCTTCCTTCGTTAGAGGAAACTCGTGAGCGGGCAATATGCATATGGAATTGATCTTCTCTTGGGAGCGCTGCGTTTCCGGATCAAACAAACGGATACCTTCTACTTCCTCGTCGAAAAGATCGATGCGATACGGTAGGTCACTCCCCATAGGAAAGATGTCGATAAGCGATCCACGTACTGCGAAGTCACCGTGTTCCATAACTTGTGAAACACGGCAGTACCCGCCACGACCCAGGCGTTGGCGAAATTGATCGATCTCTAACCGATCCCCGATCGATAGGTGTAGGCTGTTGGCATCGACATAGTGACGCGGTGCCAATCGGTGCATCAGCGTGGACACGGGCACTATCAAGATGCCAGCAGTTAGCATCGGCGCCCGCGTTAGTGTTGCAAGGCGTTCCGAAGTGATATCTCTATAAGGCGAAAACTGATCATACGGCAGCGTTTCCCAATCCGGGAAAGAGATGATGGGCAATGTATTATTGCTAGTAGAAAAGAATTGAAGTTCATTCTGCATACGATTTGCAGTCAGGCTATCCGCCGTGACGACAATGAGGGGGACGTCGTTGCGCTCTACAGCGATGCGTATTGCAAGTGCCTTGCTGCTTCCATAGAGCCGTCCCCAGACGCGCCGTTCCCCTGGACGCTTAGGGACTTCCGCGGTAAAAAGGTTCTTACGCGCGAACCGGTCCATGATCAGTTATTCGGAAACGCACTGGAGCTCAGCATTGATCTCTATCTCAATGTCGCGCAACGCTTTCAACGGATCTTGGGCTTGAGTAATCGGCCGTCCGATAACAAGGTAGTCGGAGCCATATCGAAGCGCGTCCCCAGGCGTCGCGAATCGCCTTTGATCATTCAAATCGGTGCCGGCCGGCCGAATACCTGGGGTTACCAGGCAAAAGTTGCGTCCGATGCGGCGTCTGAGCTCGGTTAGGTCGTGCGGCGAGCAAACGACACCGTCCATTCCGGCATCATTTGCAAGCTCTGCCAGCCGTATGGTCTCCTGGGCAGCATTACTCTTGATCCCGA
Organism: Gammaproteobacteria bacterium; assembly: GCA_027296625.1. Taxonomy (NCBI): domain Bacteria; kingdom Pseudomonadati; phylum Pseudomonadota; class Gammaproteobacteria; species Gammaproteobacteria bacterium. The sequence continues at coordinate 5,062 of JAPUIX010000161.1, forward strand.
TATCCATAAGCGCGGCGTCGGATAAACTCGTCAGCACCGTGACTGCAACAAGCAACGGATGATGGCGGTGCCGATCGATCGATTCACGTGCCGCCGCCATCATCTCCACTCCACCCATTGCGTGGACATTGACCATCCACACGCCGAGATCAGCAGCTACCACGCACGCCCCGGCTGTAGTAGATGGAATATCGTGGAATTTGAGATCTAAAAACACATCAAACCCCATCTTGATACATTTCTCCACGAGCATCGGACCCGAGCTTGTAAACAGTTCCTTCCCCACTTTGACCTTGCAGCGATTAGCGTCCAGCTGTTCAGCTAGCTTCAAGGCTTGAACTGGATTGCGGCAATCCAACGCGACGATAATACGTGAGTCATTCACCTTCGACACCATGGATAGGTTTGGCGGAGTTCCAATATTTGCAGGTTGGGCATTGCCAATGAAGTGACTTTCCGGTAAAGCCACAGTGGTTGCATTTGTATGCTGCTTTACTCTCAAGTAGTTTGCCAGTTAGATCTTTAATCATCAGCAAATTGTCTTTAGTGGTTCCTTGCGCGTGTGCTAGCGCATACTTGATCAGACGACTAACCCCTCGCACCGACGGACGCCTCCTAAGTTCGTCCGTGATAAACGCAATTGCTTGTGCTTCGCCTTGGTGCTCTGCAATCAACTCGGCTAGTACGAGCGTGGGAGTAATGCCGCCGTGCTTTTCTACGATATAATGGAGATATTTCATGAGTTCATCGACATTACCCAGTTCCCGGTAGCAATCGACTAAGGGATAAATAGCTTCCGGCAAGAAATCGGGGTCTTGTCTTTCAATCCGTTTATAGGCCCGTATCGCCAGCTTTGGCTTACCCGCCTTATAGGCTAACTCAGCACCAAGCAGGCTTGCACGCACGCACCGCGGATCCGTATTGAGTGCTCGCCGCACCATGTCACTCGCCTGCACTTCTTCCCCATCTTGGCCAAGTTGTTCCACCTTCTCACAGTAGAACTGTGCAATTACAGGAGCAAAACGTTCACCGGATTCTGATTCAAGCCGACGTGCTGTATCGATCGCTTTATCCCAATCTTTCTCTTGCTGGTAAATCTGTAGTAATTGAGTCAATGCTTGGACTGTATGCGATCCCGTTTCCATTAGCTCCTGAAACAGACTTTCAGCTCGATCCAAGAGGCCAGAGCGCATGTAGTCCATCCCTAATTCGAGGAGTGCAAAACAACGTTGTTCGCTGTGCAGTGTAGGCCGAGCGATCAGATTCTGGTGTATACGTATCGCGCGATCCACCTCTCCACGCCGCCTGAACAGGTTGCCCAAGGCGAGATGAGTTTCCACCGTCTCGCTATCCACGTCGAGCATCTTGATAAACACCTCAATGGCCTTATCAGGTTGTTCATTCAGCAAATAGTTGAGCCCCTTGAAGTAGTCCGGGGAGATCCGCGAACCAGAACTGTTTCTCCCACCTGTCCGTGCATTGCGTCGCGCGAGCCACCAGCCGGACGCCGCTGCAACCGGCAACAGCAACCAAAGGAGTTGTGAATAATCAGGGAGCATCCTTAATTGGAATTGCACGTAGATTATTGACTTCTTCTTCTGTGACCCGGACGAGCCTCGCTAATCTAGCATTCTCGCGCTTTAGCTTAGCGACGAAAGTGAGACTCGCCAGGATTCCCAGTAGCGCGCCAACCAACAGACTTGAAATAACCAATAGCGACACCGGTAGCTCAATACTTCCCATATAGTAGTTGAGGTTGACCAACTGGTCATTCTTAACGTGGAATGCAAGGCCAACGACGAGTATGCCTAAGAAAAAGAGTAACTTTATGATGCGTGACATAAACCCTCCTCGCACCGATACCCACAGTGTGGTCATGAATTCGGCTTTCCGCTAACAAGTCCTGAAAGCATGGACAGACGTGCCGCACCTTCAGGCATTAGAGACAAAACGCATTGCTTACGATAATCAGGGAACGGTATCAAAACAATACCGTGGAAGGCGTAGCGCGGCGGGCAGCGACCGCCCTCTTCAGGGCTGATGCCTATAGGATCAGCTTGCGATGGGCGTCACACGCTTAGACAATCGATTATCAACACGCTCGCGCAACTGCTTTCCGGGCTTAAAGTGAGGGACATATTTCGCCGGGAGTGACACAGGCTGACCCGATTTAGGATTTCGACCCACACGGGGTGGCCGATAGTGGAGTGAAAAACTGCCAAACCCACGGATCTCTATCCTCCAACCGTTCGACAGGGTTTGAGCCATATGTTCGAGGATAGTTTTCACGGCCAATTCGATATCCTTATAATCAAGCTGTGCTTGTTTGCGCACAAGCGACTCAATCAGATCCGATTTCGTCATATGTTGCTTTTCAATTGCCACTTTACTTACTATCCAATTGCTCTTTGAGAATATCTCCAAGTTTCGTCGTTCCAGCGGCATTAGCGCTGTACTCCTGAACAGTGGCCGCCTCTTCATCCGTTTCTCTCGCCTTTATGGACAACATGATGATTCGTTGTTTGCGATCCAGGCCGATGAGCTTGGCTTCAACTTCGTCGCCCGGTTTTAAGATTGTCGCCGCGTCCTCCACCTTTCCCTCCTTGGTAAGCTCAGCAACGCGCAATTGACCTTCGACCCCTTCGGCGAGCCGTACGATCACCTCCTTGGGCTCGACCTTTTCAACGGTCCCCTTCACTACGCTGCCTTTCGGATACTCGGCCACGTAACTGGAGAACGGGTCTTTCTCCAGTTGCTTGATGCCAAGTGAAATGCGTTCCCGTTCAGCGTCGACAGCAAGAACCACCGTTTCCACCTCTTCGCCTTTCTTGTAATTGCGGATCGCCTCCTCGCCTGGAACATTCCACGATATATCCGACAAATGCACCAATCCATCGATGGCGCCTTCAAGGCCGATAAAGATGCCGAAATCGGTGATGGATTTGATCGTACCGTTGACCCTGTCCCCCTTATTGTGGCCAGCGGCAAACGCTTCCCAAGGGTTGGGCTGGCACTGTTTCATGCCTAACGAAATGCGCCGCCTTTCCTCGTCGATATCCAGCACCATGACCTCAACTTCTTGCCCGATATGCACGAACTTCGAGGGATGCACGTTCTTGTTCGTCCAATCCATTTCGGACACATGGACCAGACCCTCAACCCCTTCTTCGATCTCGACGAAACAGCCGTAATCTGCAAGGTTGGTCACCTTACCATGCAAGCGAGTCTGCTCAGAATAACGGCGCGCAAGGTCCATCCACGGATCTTCACCCATTTGTTTCAAACCAAGAGAAACCCGGTTTCGCTCCCGGTCGAACTTCAGTACTTTAACCTCAATCTCATCACCAATATTCACGATGTCATTTGGGTGCTTTACACGCTTCCAGGCCATATCGGTGATATGTAACAGACCGTCAATACCACCCAGA
>JAPUIX010000162.1 GCA_027296625.1 Gammaproteobacteria bacterium
CACCCTCACCGGCAAGGTCGTTAAGGTAGCCGATGGCGACAACATCACCGTCCTCGATAGCACTAACACCCAGTACCGCGTCCGGTTGCAAGGCATCGACGCCCCTGAGCGAAAACAAGCCTTTGGCAATGCCTCAAGAAATCATCCGGCGAGTCTCGTCGCAGGCAAGGCCGTCACCGTGAAATGGGACAAGCGGGATCGCTACAGGCGGATTGTGGGATTTGTCATCGTAGACGGACAAGATGTGAACCTTGCGCAGGTCAAGGCAGGGATGGCTTGGTTCTACCGGCATTATCAGAAGGAGTTGAGTCGAGAGAACAGAAAGCTCTATGCCAAAGCAGAGGATCAGGCACGCACTGACCGACTGGGTCTGTGGCAGGACAAGAATCCGATGTCGCCGTGGGAGGGGCGGCGGCAGAGATTGCGGTAGGTCAATCTAACGCTTGAGCTCAGCGGCCCAGAAAAGGGGCGCGGCTATTGCGAAGGATTGCCTATAATCTCACGCGGCTGGGTATATACTAACGTAGCTAGCCAAACCAATGCAGATGCCAATGGTTTCAAGCCGCTTGCGAAATCTCTTTCTTCTTGCTGTTCCAGTGGGGCTTGTTCACGTCCTTGAGCAGTGGCTCTTTGGTTTTAACGAAGCCTTCGCCGTGGTGAAGTCTTATTTCCTGCCATTTCAGAACTTGTTTGACCCACCTGAAAAGGCGTTCTTGGTCCTTGCGGCCTTCATTTCAGTGGCCTGGTTTTTAACGACGTATTTTCTTCTGCGAGGGGGCAAATATCAGCATGGCGTACTCATTTTCTTTGGCGCTCTATTCATTTCTGAGATTCACCATCTCTTTGGTTCCATAAGTCAAGGAAAGTACATCGCGGGGACAGGGACTGGTGTCCTATTCGCGGCTTTTGGGCTCTTGCTGGTATTGTGGACCATCAAAGAAATGCGTGGTGGGCCACGCAGGGTTGGCTAACCAAGTGACCGCGTGTTGGTACTGAACTCCGCTGACAGTCTCTCACGCGCGGCCTCGCCGGGCTTGGATGGGTGGGGCGACGTAGAAATAGGACTTAGAAAAAGCTCTCAATACCCAACGCCGTCATCCGCGGCCTATCTGCTTAGCCTGCTTACACAAACAAAGTACGCATCAACAGCAGGGTCCTTCTTAGCCTGCTCCTTGCAGTGCTGTTGCAGTTCCAGCAAGTGTATCTGTTCCGGTGTTGGTTGGATAGCCATATACGCCATAGAAATCTGCGCAATAACAATCGCAAGCAATGCAACGGTAGCGAACGGGTTCATGGCACATCCTTCCCTGGGTTGATAAAGGGCAAACAAAAGGTCTATTAGGATAGGGTCGCCGTTGGGTTTATCGAGGAACCTGTGCCCGTCGAGTTTTTCGCTATTGCGGCTTCAACAGCTCGAGAGTGGCTTCCCTAACTCCCAGCCACGTTTTCTGGCCGGTTCGATCACCCATCGCTAGAGCCTCATCGGATTTGAGAAGTGCGTGCAACGGCGCCATGTTTCCGTATTCCTCGACGATTCGTTCTGCGGTGAGGTGCACATTGAGGTCAGCGGCGGCGCTTTTTGTCGGAGCTTTGCCGCAACATTTCTCCAGGAGCTCGGACACAGCTGCAAGAGCTTCGGGTTCGCTTGACACGTCGTGGGGAGCGCCCCCGATAATGACACGCTTGGATCCGCGCTTGTCGCGCCAGATCCCACACCCTCCGCCGTAGCCCAATTCATCCGCGCTACCGACGATGTTAAGCGCTGGAATCCCGCGGCGCTTGCCACCACCATGGCGGCAGTCGGTTCCGATGAAGATATGCGCGACGAACTCGCGTCCCCGATACACAGCCACGGCCTGCGCGCCTTCACTAAACCCCATCAATACCAGCCGGTCTTGGTCGACCCATGGCAACTCTCTCATCTGCGAAACTGCGTACTTGATCTCCTGGATTCGCAGTAGCTGACGCCCAGTCATATCTCCGTCCCCACAAAGTTCTACTCGACCAGGCCGTGCGAAACTGTCCGGTTGAAAGACTACGAAGCCAAAAACGGCCAGCATAGGTCCCCAACGATCCCCTGCGCCCTTTAGTCCCCCGCAACCATGTAGGTAAACGACGGCCGGGAGCTTCACGTTGGATTTTAGTTTTTGATTGCGTACCGAGTCACCCCAACCGACGGGGTCCTTGTACACGTTTGCAAACCTCTCAGTATCGCCAGACTTGGTGGCACTTGCGGGAAGATAGTACGTCATGTGTTGCCAGGTCAGCGGCGCGGTTTTCTTTGAGTAAGTTCCGCGCCCGCCTTCTGTTTGACCGGTCCAGACGATTATCAACGCCACCAAGACCAGCGAGACACGGCGCCCGCCTAAAAACATTAGCGGTGGGCTAAGAGTTTTCAATCGACATCTTCTGATCGAGGTGAATGGACGAGTATATGTTACGCCCCTTTTCATGCGGCGGCTCCCCCCGGCGCTTTGCGGGAAGCGTAGTACAGGGTTTATTTGAACTGCTTCGCCACCACCTGGCTTATCTGCACCATCACTCCAGTTAGCTCATCCTCCCTCCTGCCCGTAATTTCCCAAGCCCGCTCGAGGTTGGAAGTGATCTGATCACGTACCCTTCACAGGTCTTTTCTCATATAAGCTCGTTACACCCGTAAGTAGTCGTGTGCGTGTTGGCCCGGTTTTTGCTACGTATCCGGGGGGCGCACATTTAGCGGGCAGAGGTCATCGATGAGAGAAACCAGACTTCGGAGCATTCTGAAAGCGCTAACGTGGAGGCTGATCGCTTCTCTCGTTACCGCGAGCATCGTATTTATCATCACTCGTGAAGCCGCCCTGTCCGTCAGTGTCGGGATTCTTGACTCACTTGTGAAGATCTTTGTCTATTATTTTCATGAGCGTGTTTGGACGGTAATTGCGCTTGGTAAGATCGTTCACCCGCTCGCCGAACTCGACGTTAGTAAAGAACTGACCGACGAGCATAAAATGCTCATACGCCGACAGCTCGAAGAGCTTGGTTACTTCGATCATTGACCAACCGGTTTTCTCATG
>JAPUIX010000163.1 GCA_027296625.1 Gammaproteobacteria bacterium
CAATGTCCAGCAGCAAGATGACCCGCTCTTTGCCGGTCTTGGCATAGTAAATCGCCTCAAAGCCTGCCATCGCACCGTCGACAATCCGCACTGTGTCGCCCCTTTGGAAATCCGGTTGCGGAAGCTCCTGGATCCCATCCGCATCTTCCCGAGCTTGCAGGATCGATACGAGGTCTTCCGGGACCTGGGCAGGCACGTTTCCAAAACGAATAAGTTGCGTTACGCCAATCGTAGAGCGGATCGGCGCCCAGTTTTCGTCTTGCGTGCTAAGGCGGATGAATAGATAACGCGGGAACATCGGCTCAATAATTGTTAAATACTGCCCCTTGCGGCGCCGACGGTGCCGCATTAAAGGCAGGTAGGCTTCATAATTTTGACGTTGAAGATTTTCCAACGCTAGGCGCTCTTGGCGCGGTTTGGAATAGATGAGATACCAACCTCTCATAATCAAAAGAGCCTAATTTAGTAAAACATGCGTGCCCGCGTCGCCACGATACCACTACCTGGCTGCACTATCGGCCAACGCAGAAATACTCGAAACCTGCATCGCGCATCTGATCCGGTTCGTAGACGTTACGCAGATCAACAAACACCTTACCCTTCATGAGTTCTCGCACCCTACCCAGATCCAAGCCCCGGTAGGCATTCCATTCTGTCAATAATACGACCGCCTCGGCATCCTCGAACACTTGATAAATCGCATCGCAGTAGCGTACCTCCTCAGGTAATAGGGCTTTAGCTTGCTCGACACCCTTTGGGTCATGCGCCTGTATGATTGCTCCCTTCTCAATTAGCGCGCGCAAAATAGAAAGTGCCGGCGCATCGCGCATATCGTCCGTCTCGGGCTTGTAGGTTAATCCTAAAATACCGATGATCTTACCCGCCTCGTTTCCTCCAAGCGCATCACGGATCTTTTTTATCATTCGCGCCCGTTGTGCTGCATTCACTTCGATTACTGCCTCAACAATCCGGCATGACACCTCATGTTCCTGTGCCATTCGTACTAGAGCCTGAGCATCTTTCGGGAAACATGAGCCACCAAATCCCGGCCCCGGATGAAGAAACTTGCGATTAATTCTTCCATCCAATCCCATTCCTTTAGCCACATCGTGGACATCAGCATTTACCGCCTCACACAATGTGGACATTTCGTTAATAAAACTAATTTTCGTCGCGAGAAAGGCATTGGATGCGTACTTGATCAATTCCGCAGTTTCCAATCCCGTGACCAGTATCGGTGCTTCAATGAGATTCAGGGGACGATAAAGATCACGCAGCGTTGCCTCTGCACGTCCGCTTTCGACCCCAATCACGACTCGATCTGGCCGCATAAAGTCCGAGATCGCAGACCCTTCACGCAGGAACTCCGGATTGGACGCTATATCGAAATCTGCACTTGGGTTTTCCTGCCGAATGATGCGATCGACATTACGTGCAGTGCCGACTGGCACCGTGGACTTGTCAACAACCACCGTGTAACCTCTAAGGTTAACCGCAATCTCCTTGGCGGCTGAATACACGAAACTTAGATCGGCATATCCATCACCATGTCTTGAGGGCGTGCCTACTGCGATAAAAACAATGTCGGCATCCTTGACTGGTGTGGGCAAATCATTTGAAAAGTTGAGCCGATTTTCCGACATATTTTTTTTGATTAACTCTTGCAGCCCGGGTTCATAGATCGGCATCACACCATCGTTAAGGCGTGCAATCCGGTCCTCATCAATATCAGTACAGGTCACATGGGCGCCAAACTCCGCAAAGCAGGCGCCCGAAACCAGGCCAACATAGCCGCAGCCGACCATAGCAACTTTCATAGATATGATCTCTGCTTCACGGGTTCAGGATTACCGACCGGAGGCACGCTTCGCATTTATTAAACTAGCAGACGCCCGCCCTGAAAGCCGCATTTTGGTTTCCGCATACATGAGCAAAACGACAAACTCGCATCCTCGGATGAAGCAAGATGGTTACAGGCGCCACAACTTCACACCATCAGGAACAGGGTTGCGAGGCAAATTAGCCGTGACATCCGCAACGATGCCCCTTCCATTGCCAAGCAAATTCACTACCCCTTGCCACCCCTGCTCAACATACTGTTGATGGGGCACCGCCAGGATAACCGCATGGGCGGGCTTAAGCGCATCGTAGGTTAAGAGATCGAGTTCGTAACGACGCTTTGCCTCATCGGCACTGGCAAGGGGATCATGTACCTGCACTTGGACACCGTACTCACCCAGCTCCGATACGATATCCATGACACGTGTATTACGCAGATCAGGCACGTTCGCCTTGAAGGTGATTCCGAGGATTGTCACAACGCTGCCTTTTACATTTTCGCCCGCCTGAATGAGAAGCTTGACAACCTGCCGAGCAACATAGTTGCCCATTGCATCATTGACGCTACGTCCAGCCAGAATTACCCTCGGGTTGTAACCCAGCATCGTCGCTTTGTGTGTTAGATAATACGGATCAACACCAATGCAGTGGCCCCCAACGAGGCCGGGAACAAAACGCAGAAAATTCCATTTTGTGCCGGCCGCCGAAAGAACGTCATGTGTATCTATTCCCATTCGGTTGAATATCAACGCGAGCTCATTCATCAACGCAATATTCAGGTCCCGTTGGGTGTTTTCGATGACTTTTGCTGCCTCGGCCACTTTGATCGAGGGCGCACGGTGCACTCCTGCTGTCACAACTGACTCATACACTTGAGCAACGACGTCCAATGTCGCTGGATTCTGCCCCGCTACGACCTTGGTTATTAAGGTGAAGGTATGCTCCCTGTCACCTGGGTTGATGCGCTCTGGGGAGTACGCCACGAAAAAGTCACGACCACACGTGAGCCCGGATTCTCGTTCCAACACCGGCACACAGTCCTCCTCCGTAGCACCAGGATAGACCGTCGACTCATATGTCACAATGTCCCCGGGCTTCAGTTGTTGGCCCACCGTTTCTGAGGCCCGCAATATCGGTGTTAGATCTGGTAGCTTCGAATCTTCGATCGGAGTAGGTGCTGCAATTATATGAAAGTCAGCATTCCTTAATTGTTTCGGATCCGATGTAAAGAGAACTTCGCTGTTCGCAAGTAGTCCAGGCTCAACCTCACCCGTCCGGTCAACGCCATTTTTCAGCTCCTTGATCCGATCGGGATCGATATCGAACCCAATCACCTTACCTTTCTCTCCAAAGGCGACGGCAACAGGAAGACCGACATAGCCGAGTCCGATCACAGAGATCTTTCTACCGTGTTCCATTACGTCACCTTATAGTAGTCCTTGTACCAATCCACAAAGTTGGCAATCCCAGTTTCAATAGACGTAGTAGGCTTGTAATCAATATCCCTGACCAGATCATCAACATCGGCGTATGTTTCTTCCACGTCACCGGGTTGCATGGGCAACATGTTCTTAATCGCCTCTTTCCCGAGACAACTCTCCAGCAGTTCAATGTAGTGCAGCAAGTCCACCGGATTGTGATTACCAATATTGTACAATCTAAATGGCGCCCTGCTCGTACCTGGGTCGGGCCGATCACCTGACCAGTGATCATTGGCTGTCGCAAGATTGTCTACTACGCGCACGATTCCTTCCACGACGTCGTCAATATAGGTAAAGTCACGCCGGTGATTTCCGTGATTGAAAACATCTATTGGCTTACCTTCCAGGATGTTCCGCGTAAACAGGAAAAGCGACATATCGGGCCGACCCCACGGCCCATAAACAGTAAACAAACGTAATCCAGTTGTGGGTAATCCATATAAATGACTATAAGTATGTGCCATTAACTCGTTTGCTTTCTTAGTTGCACCATAGAGCGATAACGGATGATCTACATTGTCGTGGACGGAAAATGGCATCTTAGTATTAGCGCCGTAAACTGAACTGGACGATGCATACACGAGATGTTCTACCGCATGATGGCGACATCCTTCTAATATATTGGTAAATCCAACTACATTCGAATTGATATAGGCGCGCGGATTGACAAGGGAATAGCGAACCCCTGCCTGCGCGGCGAGATGCACTACTCTTTGAGGCTTAATTTCGGAAAACAGTTGGTCGGTTCCCGGTTGGTCCGCAACATCGATCCGTATAAAGCGAAAGTTCTCGTACGGATTAAGCCCTACAAGACGATCTTCCTTCAATGTGACATCATAATAGTCATTGAGATTGTCAATCCCAATGACTTCATCCCCGCGCTCAAGTAAACGCTTGCTAAGCGATGATCCAATAAACCGGCCCTCGATGGTTTTCGTTCACGGGGCCGGCATGGACCAGTCGGTCTGGGCCCTGCAGTCGCGCTATATGGCCTATCACGGCCACAATATCTTCGCGCTCAATCTTCCGGGCCACGGCCGCTACGCCGAGCACAAGACGAAGGAATCGTCGGGCACCGGCTTCAAGGTCGCACCGAAGCACCTCGACAAGCACTGGATCTCCGCCACGACCGCCGGCAAGCCCTTCGACAAGCACTGGATCTCCGCCACGACCGCCGGCAAGCCCTTCGATCTGAGCCAGCCCTCGGTGGTTTT
>JAPUIX010000164.1 GCA_027296625.1 Gammaproteobacteria bacterium
GGCAAAGGTTTTGGAGACGGTGCTGAAGCAGAGTGACGGATTGAACTTCGTGCGACTTGAGGGGCTTGGTGTTGAACCCCTCGTCGAGAAGAGCTCCGTCGAAAATTTTATTGATGAGGTGCAAGGCGCGATGCTAACAACAGAGGAGAAAGGCCTATCGCCGGATAGGACGCTGCAAACGGCATACCGGCACGGGCTACGGATCGAGTTTGAAGGGGGCTATTTGGATACCCTGGATTACCTGCGCAAGCTCGAGGCGCTACCGTGGGCGTTTTTCTGGGATAAGATCGATTATCAGGTTGAGGAATATCCGAAGGCGCTGAGCTCAATCACCATATATACATTAAGTCTTGATGAAAACTGGATAGGCGTATAAGGGTCGATGAAGGTTTATGCGGCGATGCTGACGCTTGCATTCATTAGCGGTCAGGGAGTTACGGCACCACTGCCGGACCCAACGCGGCCGCCCACCTATTCTGCGGCACCTCAGTCCCAGGTCGTCATCGATGATGGCAGCGAGCGGGTCGGTTGGAAGGTGACCGGGATTACCATCTCGCCATCGGGACGCCGCGCGATCGTAAACGGCCAGATGGTCACGCCTGGCGATAAGTTGGGGCCTGCAACCGTATTGGAAATCTTGCCGACGTCGGTGGTTCTCGATCATGGCGGTGATCGTGTCACCGTGAATCTCGTGCAGCAGGTCGTAAAAACCCCGGTGGGCGAAGCCCCCGCTGAAGGAGAGCGTGAGTGAGGCCAGGCGACGGCATCGTTAGGCGATTGCTCTTGCTCATCGGCATCATGCTGGCAGTGAGCGCCTGTGAGTTATTTGCGCCCCCTCGTTCCGGCCCGTTGGATTCGTTTGAAGAGGAGGTTAAGGAGGACATGACGGTGGAACCTGTCGAGGAGGGGGTCCCTGACATGGTTTCCGAAGCCTTGCTGCCCTCAATTGGCCTCCAGCCGGTGGACACATTGGAGTTGGTCGATGACCAGCGTTTTGACATCTCCGTCTCCGGCGCGCCCGCCGAGCAGTTTTTTATGAGCCTTGTGGAAGGCACCGAGTACAACATGGTGGTGAATCCAGAGGTCAGTGGCCTCATTTCATTGAACCTCAAGAATGTCACCATCCCCGAGGTCATGGGGATAGTGAGGGACGTCTACGGGTTTGAATACGAGCGCATGCCCTACGGTTTCCATGTGTTGCCCGGAAGAATGCGCGCGCGCATCTATCAGATCAATTTCCTCAACGTACGGCGTAGCGGTAGCTCATCCACCTTTGTCAGTTCCGGCTCCCTAACAAGCGGAGGAGGCGCAGTTTCTGCATCCGTGGATGATGTGACCCCAACACAAATGGGTCTTGGCGGCGGGGGCGGGCAAAGCATCCCCGGTACGTCCATATCGACGGTGCAGCCGGTGACGACCTTTTGGGATGAGATACAGGTCTCCATCGAGGCGATCATCGGTGGCGGCGAAGGGCGAAGCGTCGTCGTCAACCCCCAGTCGGGTGTGGTGGTGGTGCGCGCACTGCCCAATGAGTTGCGCGAGGTGGAGAGTTTCATCTTGGCGACCCAGTTGATCGTGCAGCGCCAGGTGATCCTGGAAGCGAAGATCCTCGAGGTAGAGCTGAGCGACGAATTTCAGTCGGGCATCAACTGGGCGGCCGTTATCGGCAATGCCACCCTCGGCCAGACCGGCGGCGGCACCGCCGTCGGCCCCACTGGTCTCGGGATTAGCGATATCGCCGGCGAGACCGGCAATCTTAATCCGGCTGCCTTCTCCGCCATTTCCGGTAACCTGGCCTCGGCCTTTGGCGGCATCTTTTCGCTGGCTATCGATCGGGCTGATTTCAAGGCCTTTATTGAACTGCTCCAGCTCCAGGGCAATGTGCAGGTGCTCTCGAGCCCACGTATCGCGACCTTGAACAACCAGAAGGCCGTCATCAAGGTCGGCCAAGATGAGTTCTTTGTCACTGACGTGTCCACCACCACGATAACAGGTACCACCACCACATCGACACCCAACATAGAGCTGACGCCGTTCTTCTCGGGTGTTGCCCTTGATGTTACGCCGCAAATAAGCGAGACAGGGGATGTCATGCTGCATATCCACCCGTCGGTGACCCGAGTCCAAGACCAGCAGAAGGTTATCGAGGTGGGTGGCGAAGTGCAAAGGTTGCCGCTGGCGCTGAGTCAGGTGCGCGAGTCGGACAGCATCGTGCGGGCCCGCTCGGGTCAGCTGGTCGTGATCGGTGGCCTGATGCAGGAGCTGCAGAACGATGAGGACGCGAAGACGCCGGGCTTCGGTGACCTGCCCATTTTTGGGGCATTGTTCCGTCAGCGATCACGCCAGTCGATCAAAAGTGAACTTGTCATCGTCTTGCGCCCGATCGTTGTGGAGGACGGACAGCAGTGGGCAGACGCCCTGCAACGGGCGACTCGGTCATTTGAGCATCTGAGAGAAGACGTAGATGCGACCGGAGAAATAGGCATGTTGCCGCAGAGGGGAATCAATGAAGGTTTCGGTGAGATGGAATGACGTTGAAGGGTTGGGATCTAGAAATGCCCATGATCCTGACGAAGCATTATGGCTGCAATGAATCAGTGAGGTGGTGTTGTGTATCTTGAGCATTTTGCGTTGCGCGATTTCCCTTTCGCCATCACACCCGATACCAGCTACTTTATGAACCGCGCGGGTTATCAGGACGCGCTTAACGTGTTGCTGGTTGCGCTGCGTAGTGGTGAGGGATTCGTAAAGATTACCGGTGAAGTTGGCATCGGTAAGACGCTACTGTGCCGCAAATTACTCAACACATTAGGCGCTGACTTCGTCAGGGCCTATATTCACAATCCGTACCTTGAACCCGCCTCGCTGTTACTCGCGATCGCGGATGAGCTTTCCGTGACTTATGAAGAAGGGATTAGCCAGCACTTTTTAATCAAACGGATCGCCAAAGCGCTTTTGGATTACTACCGCGATAAAAAGCAGGTGGTTCTGTGCCTGGATGAGGTGCAGGCCATGCCGGTTGAGACGCTTGAGACCTTGCGGCTTTTGACAAATCTCGAAACGGAAAGGCGTAAGTTGCTACAAGTTGTTCTATTTGGTCAGCCAGAACTCGATGCCCTGCTCAAACAACCGTCAGTACGTCAGTTACGGCAAAGGATTACATTTTCATACCGCTTATTACCGCTGAACCGGGTTGCCTTGCTGGCCTATGTCCGCCACAGACTTGCGATTGCCGGTTATCGTGGGAAAGATTTGTTTACCAGGGGTGCGCTGCACCTGCTGTACAAGGGAAGCGAGGGGATTCCGAGACTCATTAATATTATTTGCCACAAGGCGATGATGTTGGCCTATGGTAAAGGGGACCTGATTGTTACGCGAGCACACATGCGCGTGGCTGTAGAAGATACAGTTGAAGCCCAGCGTATTGAAAGGTCCTGGGTTACTACGTTGTTTCCGACCTTCACTCGCTGGCTACACGGCTAGCGCGGCCCAATCGTCCTGCTCAAGTTGGGGTTGTCATTTGAACAGCCGGTAGTGCAATCGCGATGAGCCTCATTAATCAAGTGCTGAATGATTTGGACGGGCGTCAGGCGAGCCTGAAGGGCGCTGACGGCAAGCCGCTTAGCGATTTGCAAGCGGCCAATGGCATTCATAGGCCCAATCGCTCATTCAAGATCCGTATGGGGATCGTCTTGCTGGTGTTATTCGTTGGCCTATTGGTATGGATCCTGACCGGTCAGGGGATCCCCCTCCAGTGGTTTGAGACAGAGCCCGGCGAATCCCTGATGCCGCTTGATCAGTCGCCCAAGATAATCGCCACACCGCGCCCAGAACCCGCCCCAGATGCGGGAGTGGAACCGCAGCCTGAAGTTGTGGTCACCGAATTTGAAGCGATGGAAGCCGCGGTGCTCGAGGTCCCCGTGAGCCCCGAAGAGCGCATTGATGCCAGCACCCCGTTTGTCATGGATCTGACCCTCGCCGCGGTCAGGCCGGAAGCCAAGCTGACCGAGTCAGAGAGTACGGCATCTTCCCCGCCTACCGCCGAGGCCGACCGTGGGGCGGATGCACCCGCCGAGCGCATCGAGATCAGCGACCTGACTATAACCGAGCACGATGGGCGGATTGGAATCGCGATGGAGCTGAACGGCACACCCGAATATAAAGTGTACGTGCTGACAACGCCGCACCGGGCGGTGTTGGATCTCGTGAATGTCCAGTTAACGGGCGAACTGCCTCGAGATTTTGGCGAGCATTTGCTGCTTGCCAACGTCAGGGTTCGCGAGTCGGACGGGAATGAACTAAAGTTCGTTTTTGACCTGAATGATGCGGTACGTGTTGAACGGGCCGATCTGTTAACGGGCGCACAAAACACAAGGCTCGCGATTGACTTGGTGCACGAAACGGCCGTTACTTCTGATGTGCAAACAATAGAATCGCAACGGAAACCGCAATTGTTGAGTTATGCGGATGATTCGCCGGAGCCGGCTCTGGTCCGTGGGGTCGTCGATAAAACGCCTCGGAAACCTGATCCCGTTGAGCGCTCCAAGGAGTCTTACCGGGATGCACTTGCGCTATACCGCCAAGGCCGCCTCTTGGATGGCAATGAGCATCTCCGCCGGGCGCTCGAGCTTGATCCTAGAAACGTGAAGGCGCGAATCTATTTGGCCACACAGTATCTGGGGCAGGGGGGACGTCATGAAGCCGAGCAGCTTTTAGCCCAGGGGATCGAGCTAACACCGGACAATGCGAAACTTGCCAAATTCTATGCCCGTTTGCTCGTTGCCAAGGGCAATGTCGACAAGGCGCTTAGCGTGCTGGAGGACGCACAACCGGATGTTGTGCAGGATCCCGAATACCATGCATTCATGGCTGCCTTGTATCAACGATTGGGCCGGCATGAAGAGGCAGTCACTGCTTATCGCAGGGTCGTGGAGGTGCGCCCTGATAGTGGCGTGTGGTGGATGGGTCTGGCGATATCGCTGGAGGCCATGGGTGACGACGACGTTGCCATCGTGGCATATAGAAAGGCCCTTAATGGACATGCTATGACGGCGGATCTGCAGCGCTATGCGAGTGAACGGATTGCGGTTCTTTCGATGCACAGAGATTCATGAATCAACGCCGCAAAAAATTGCGCCTTGGCGACCTGCTTGTTGAGCACAAGGCGATATCGCAGGTACAACTTGAGGCTGCACTCGCGGAGCAGAAAAAAAGCGGACGCAAGCTCGGCATGATCCTCGTAGAAAGTGGCGCTATTGATGAAGACACCTTGCTGAAATATATATCCAAGCAATTACGCGTTCCGTTCATCGATCTACGACACTACAAATTCAACCCGGAAGTCATTCGCTTGGTGCCTGAAGTTCATGCCCGGCGTTTTCGGGCGATCCCCCTTGAGGGAACGCGCGGCGGAGGCGGTGATCATGGGATCTTGGTCGGCATGGCAGATCCCACCAATATCTTTGCCTACGATGCGTTGTGCAAACTGCTAAAACGGCCTATTCGATTAGCCCTGGTTCGTGAGTCGGATGTCCTCCGTACCATTGACATGGTCTATCGGCGGACTGCCGAGATCTCAGGACTTGCAGGAAAGTTAGGTGACGAGCTGGCGGCGGGCGAGACTGCACTTGATGAGGGGACGGATGCTGATGTCGCCGATGCGCCGGTGGTCAAATTGTTTGAGTCACTGTTTGAGGATGCAATTCAGGTCAGGGCTTCCGATATTCATATTGAGCCGGATGCGAATGTGTTGCGGATCCGACAGCGTGTTGACGGCGCATTGCAAGAGCACGTCATGAATGAGACTCGCATTGCGAACGCGCTGGTGTTGAAGATGAAACTGATGGCAGGACTCGACATCTCCGAAAAGCGCTTACCGCAAGATGGGCGTTTCACCATGAACGTGAAAGGCAGGAATATTGATGTTCGGCTTTCCACCATGCCCGTTCAGTACGGGGAATCGGTCGTCATGCGCCTCTTGGATCAGACCGAGGGAACGCTGGATCTAGATCACCTTGGCATGCCTGATGACATCAGGGTGCGCTTTGAGCGTTCGGTGAGGAGAAGCCATGGCATGATGCTAGTGACGGGTCCCACGGGTAGTGGCAAGACCACGACACTCTATGCTGTACTCATGCTCCTCAATACACCGGAAAATAAGATCATCACAGTCGAAGACCCGGTGGAGTACCGGCTTCCGAGGGTCAATCAGGTACAGGTCAATTCAGCTATTGGACTCACGTTCGCACGGGTGTTGCGATCGTCATTGCGCCAGGACCCCGACATCGTGATGGTAGGTGAGATGCGTGACGAAGAGACGGCGGAGATCGGCCTAAGGGCAGCCATGACAGGGCATATGGTGCTATCGACCTTGCATACCAACGACGCTATTAGCACAGTGAATCGTCTCGTGGATATGGGTATTAAGCCCTATTTACTTGCTTCGTCACTTCAGGCCATCCTTGCGCAGCGACTCGTCCGGCGTGTCTGTGAAAGCTGCGCCGAGCCCGCAAAGCTTGATGGGCGTGAGCTTGCATGGTTGCGTGCCAACGGCATCGATGTTGACAAGGCCCTGGCAGCGAAGTTTAAACAGGGAGCAGGCTGCGCCCATTGCAACAACACTGGCTACCTGGGACGCGTCGGTGTCTATGAGCTCTTGGAGATTGACCCGGAGATGGCGACTATCCTCGGACACGGTGATACGGCCGGATTTGCCGCGCTAGCACGGAAGGCGTCCGGCTACCGACCCCTCGATCAGATCGCGCTCGAGTATGCGATGCAGGGTATCACGACCATGAGCGAGGTCATACGTGTTTCAGCGGATCTGGAAGCGGTGGTGGACGAAGAGGCGATTCAGGAGGCGGGGAACCTGGCCGTTGAAGCGAGCAGTGTCGCTAAATTGACACCAAGGGCATAAAAGGACTATTCCAGCGGGTTTGTTTAAGACGTGTCATTACATCGTGTTTTGTTAAATCCGTACTGATTCTTGGCACCAAGTACCCAACAGTTTGACGATATGGCGCGTTATAGCGGCATCTTGCAAGGGATCAACCAACTAATCAATCATGCCACTTTATCATTATAAAGGCCGTAGTGGCCGAGGTGACTTAATCCAGGGCGACATCGATGCAGGCTCTGCCGATGCCGTGGCCACACAATTGCTGAACAGTGGCATCACCCCAATCGACATTGGGGAAAGAATCCTGCGGCAGGATAGGGATAAGCTCGGGAAAGTCCTCGCGCGCCTTAATTATAAGCCGCCCGACATCACGGATCTTGCAATGTTTAGTCGGCAAATGTACACGCTGATGCGCTCGGGCGTGCCCATCACCAAGGCGCTGATGGGTCTTATCTCTTCTGCACGGAATCCTGGGCTAACTGATGCATTGAGAGATATTCAGGCCAGTCTTGAGACAGGACGAGACCTCTCAACCTCTATGGCGCGACATCCCAAAATATTTTCTACGCTCTATTCCAGTATGGTACGCGTCGGTGAGGAGACGGGCCGATTGGATGAAGCGTTTCTCCGCATCTCGCAATTCCTTGAGTTTGAAAAGGATACCCGTGATCAAATCAAGACGGCATTGCGTTATCCGATGTTTGTCGGGATTGCAATTGCCATTGCAATCAGTGTGATTAACATTTTTGTCGTTCCTGCGTTTGCCAAGGTCTTTGAACGGCAGCATGCGGATTTACCTTGGCCGACGCGTGTGATCATTGGCACATCGGATTTTACTGTGAATTATTGGCCTTCGATCCTCGTGGGTTTAGCGGTCTTCATCGTTGCTTTCCAGTTGTACATCAAAACGGAGCAGGGTCGTTATAATTGGGATAAGCTGAAACTCGCGTTCCCCATCATCGGCAGTATCATCAAACGCGCAACCCTTGCACGTTTTGCCCGCGCGTTCTCTATGGCGCTGGGGTCCGGCGTGCCGGTGATTCAGGCGCTGACTGTGGTGGCAAAAGGGCTGGATAATGAGTATGTGGGGGATCATATCCTGCGCATGCGAAACGGCATCGAGCGAGGAGAGACGTTGACCCGCACCGCGGGCGTCACGGATATGTTCACCCCCATGGTATTACAAATGATTGCCGTCGGCGAAGAGACGGGTAACTTGGACGAGTTACTCTCGGAGGTTGCCGGTTTTTATGAACGGGAGGTGAACTACGAGGTTAAAAACATGAGTGCTGCCATCGAACCGATCCTGATCACGGCGATCGGGTTTGTGGTATTGGTTCTGGCACTGGGCGTATTCTTGCCCATGTGGGATCTGGCGACCATCTCGACAGGTGGCGCCCACTGATTTAGGGCGTTCTCATGGCTGGCACATGAAATTTTTTTAACGTCTGACTCATCGCGAGCCCATTTGAGCTCAGCAAGTGCAACAGCGCAGAAACGGAACTGGCCTAAATAGCGTTGATTTCGGCTCTCATCACGGCGGTTGTGGGTCAAGCGCACGTATGTCATCGTCGTCCTTCTCGCTGCCATGATCGATGTGGCCCTGATCTGTCTCTTTATTCTTAGTGTTGTCACCTTGTTGGCAGGCGTCTTGATGTTTTTTGCGCCGGGCAGCATCGTGCGTGCGGGGAATGTCTTGAACCGATGGATATCATTCGACCGGTGGCTGTCGCCCTTGGAAAGCCCTTGGCTGATCGAGCGCTATTTTTACCGTAAGCATGTGTTTGTCGGTGCCGTCATTGTCATAGCAGCCCTCTATACGCTGTTGATGCTGCTCATCAATTTCGAAGGCGTAGGCGCTGCCTCAAAATCCCTCGGCGTGCACGAAGACAGCATCATGACCTGGCTTGTGGAAAGCGTCGTGATGTTTGTCATTCTGGGCAGCTTCTGCACGCTCATTATCGGCATCATCGTCATTGTCCGGCCGAGCATCCTCAAAGGATTTGAGTCCTGGATGAATCGGTGGATTAGGACCGATAGGGTGCTTGACGCGTTAGATGCACCCCATGGGGAGCTGGATCGGCTCTTTTCCTATCGGCACCGCCTGGTGGGGCTGATGGTCATGGCGGGGAGCCTCTACGTGACGGCGACGGTTTTGGCCTTCCTGCGCTAGTCCGTGGTCAAAACTGTGACAGGGTTCACAGATCACACGGTCCTCAATGACCCCGTTGTGAGCGCTTTTCCATTTTTATTTTTTCTTCCAGCCTACCCAAAAGTGTGACGGAGTTCACAAATTGCGCGGTGAAAATCGGCTCCCATGGTATCTACTTGCGCGCCGAAAAAGTCTGTGATCCGCTTCACAGATCGAACGATCCGATCAACCTAAGACCTTGAATATACGGCAGTACTCAGCCATGCTTACGCCATCGGAGCAGGCTGCGGCAGGCTCTGTCCCTTGAGCCCCTGGGCTCTATCATTTCTCGAATTGGGCTGCGGCCCAAAGGAGAGTCGACATGAAAATCAAACAGCAGGGTTTTACCCTCATTGAGCTGGTTGTCGTGATCACCATCTTGGGGATCCTGGCGGCCTTTGCCCTTCCCCGTTTTGCGGGTCTTGAAATCGAGGCCCGTAAGGCGACCGTCGATGGGCTCGCCGGTAGCGTACGCAGTGCCGCGGCGCTCGCCCATTCCTTGCAGCTTGCACAGGCAGGTACAACGGGCGCTTCGGTCACGATGGAAGGCCAGGTCATCACTATGGTGAACCGTTACCCAACGTCCAATGCGGCCGGTATTGAAGCCGCGTTGCAGGATATCACCGGTTTTACCGGGGTTGATAATGCTGGCGACTGGGAAATCCAAAAGGACGGTGCGAACGACCCAACGCAATGCAACGTGCTCTATGCTGCGGCGGGCGTGGGTGCATCGCCCACCATTACGCCCGACAAATCTGACTGCTAACCCGCTGCCTGTCATGACGCGATAAGCGACTGGTCGGCCCAGCCGACCCAACTCACCCAGGGGCCGGCTTGCCGGCCCCTGCTTTTTCTAAATCACCTTCATGGGCGGCATTACCGCGTCTCACAGCGCCTTGCGAGCGATGCTTAAAGCCCGACTTCTCCTGATCACGCTGCCCGTCGGCCTGGCCATGGGCGCCATCATCACGGCCATTGTCTTGGCTGACGCGGGGTTTGTTGGTGTTGCCCTCGCGACACCCCTGCTCCTGATCCTGTTAGGCGTTGCGCTTTGTGCTTCCTATGAGCGCGGTGTGAGACTTCCCTTGAACCCGGTCAGTGTCCCCTTGAGTCTCTTCTGGCTGTGGATGGGGGTATCCGTTTTTTTCAGTCCGGTCGAGTATGTGAGCCTCATGGGTTTTTTCTTGGTGGGCAGCCTGCCGCTCGCATTCTGGCTGTATACCTGGCTGCCAGACCCGGAGCGGTTCTGGCGAGGGTTTGTGCTTGTGCTTATCGGGCTTTCGCTGGTGCTGGTATCGGTGTCACTCTATCAGAATCTTATTGCGCATATGCGCCCGGAGTCGTTCTTCGTCCAGCCCAATACCAACGCCGCTTTTCTAAACCTCATCGCTTTACCCTTGTCCGCTTATTTTCTGCTGAAGGCGAAGGCCGAACGGAGATCCATTCGGCTCCTCTTGCTGGGACTCTTGCTCTTTTGTTTGTATTACGCGATTGCAGTGACCTTGAGCCGCGGCGCGTTATTGGGTTTTTGGGCGGGCATTGCCGTGTTGGTGCTGTCAGCAGTTCGGCGTGTGCCCGTGCGCTACCCTGCCATTGTCATGGTCTTGGCATTCGCCGCATTCGGCCTTGCCAACCTCCAAACAGGCGGGGTGCTGACGGATCGGCTCGATAGCGCCCTGGGTTCCATGCAGGTTTTGATGGACCCGAGTGATGGGCTCAGCGAGTCGGGTGGGTCCATCCATGAACGTTCCGTGATCTGGCGCGCCTCGGCAGAGCTCCTTCGCGATGCCCCGTGGTATGGGCTGGGACCCTCGGCGTTCGGTCTCGCCTATCCGGCCTATAGCCCTGTCGAAGATCACAGTTCATTGCAGTACGTTCACAACGATTACTTACAGTTCTGGATCGAACTGGGTTAT
>JAPUIX010000165.1 GCA_027296625.1 Gammaproteobacteria bacterium
AATTCGACGGCCTGATATTTCGGGAAATGGGCTTCGATGTTGACGACCTCGACCCCGGCACGCGGGCGTCGATGAACGGCCAAGTCGCCGCTACGGTTAAATATCCCGAGTGGCTACGTCGCCAGCCCGCCGACGTTCAGAATGAAGCGCTTGGCATCACACGGGCGAAGCTATTCCGACAGGGCAAGCTGTCGGTGTCTGCTTTTCCGAAGCTGAACGATTGCCCTTTTGTCTTCACCAGAACTCGCAAAACGCCAGTTTCCGGTTTTTCAAAAGCGAAACTAACAATCGACGACAAAATTCTTGGCGCTCGACAGAAGAATGACGAGGAGGCAACTCCCCTGCCCGACTGGACCTTTCATGATCTTCGGCGAACGGCGACGACGGGCATGGCGCGACTGAAAGTCCCACCACATGTCGCCGATGCTGTTTTGAACCATAAAGAAGGAGCGATTGCAGGAGTAGCGGCCATTTACAACAAGTATGCGTACTTGCCGGATCGTCGGCGCGCCCTAACGAAGTGGGAAAAGCACGTTTTGAAGCAGGTTGTCTAATGCGGACAGTGATTTTGTCCTTCATCGCGCTGCCCAGAGTCAGCGAAGACATCCATAGTGACGCGATGAGGACAGGACACGAGGTCGTAGCGCATGGACGTCGTGATCGGAACTGGCATCTCTGCGCCCCTTATTCTCATGCCGCCTGCTCCAAGGACCAGCTCACCCTCTGAGCTATGAAGTTGGCAAATGGGCCAATGTTGAGATCGATGCTCGCCTCATCCAGAGCTTGCATATAGTCCTTGCGGTCCTCAACGCGAATCACTGTCCACGGATAACCCCCTGAGGCGAGGAATGCGTTCATCGTAAAACGCGCCATACGGCCATTGCCGTCTGGATAGGGGTGGATATAGCCAAAGAGCCAGTGGCCCAGGACGGCGCAGACTGCTGGTTCGGTCTCATTTTCAAGAAGATCGAATAAGGCTGGCATGGCATCGCGCACCGCTTCCCAACGCGGCGGCACGTAGCGAGAACCGCGTATATAGACCGCATTATCGCGATAACCGGCGAGCGCTGATGCCTGAATAAGCCCTGCCGCAACAGAGGGCTGGAAGAGCCCCCGATACCAGTCGCGATGGGCTGCTCTTACGATCTCTGCTGGCTTCTCCCCGCCGATGATCATCGTAACCGCGTCTTTTACAAGCTGAAAGGCTTGCCAATAGCCGCGTGCCGCTAACGCATCGCGGCTGTCACGATCATCATCATGATGATCGGGGTTCCAATTTCCAGCACGGACTCGCTCTATGAGCTCAGGTGTTACGCGGTAACCTTCGATGGATAACGAGTGATAGGCATCGCTTTCGTAAATCTCATCGACGAATTTGAGGTAGGTTTTTTTGTTCTTTGGCAATCCAGGCGCAGGCGGGAATGCGTCCAAGACAACGTCACGAGAGGACTGCCACAAGGCCTCCAACCGCCCGACGATTGGCGAGGTGCCGACTCTTAAGTCCGTGAATTTCTGCTCTTCGGTAAAGGGATCGGACTCGCGGACATCGTAGCCTGCAGCTTTCATGGCCGAGAGTATGTCGTCGGCGATATCGGCCCGGCCAATCCGCCGAAAAGCCCCGACAAGTCTGCCAGCAACGACCGAATGGCCGCCATCGAGGAGCTTTCCAAGAACTTCCGAAGAGTCTCCAATGTTTGAAAGAGCGACCTGCGCTTCGATGGGATAGCGCTGATAGAAATTCTCTGGGACCTTAATGAGCGCAGCCGGGATTGAGAAAAGCCGTAACCCGTCACGGTCAACAATATCACCCTTGGGTGGCATCTGCTCTTGTTTGAGATCGTAGAGGGATGTGCCGAATAGGAGCTTGATCGTGTTCGAGGTTCCTTTGGGCGTATAGATGATGACCTGGGGCGGTATGACATTACTTTCAGCGTGAAGGAGCAACGACTGCTCAGGCGATAAATGCCAGTCATTGCCAAAGCGCTCTTGGCAGTAGCGCGCGCAAAACTCCCAGAATGAGGCATACCAGGGCGTGCTGTCTCCTTCAGCCGTTTCCGGGCTGGATGAGATGAGCCAGCCCTTCATGACTTCTGCAATGAAGCCAAGCTTTAGAAGGCGCTCTCTGTGGACACGAGTAAGCTCTTTGGACTGGAAGACCTTCCGCCCATCGCTTTGAAGCTTTTTGAGCTCACTGAGTGAAGCCGCTAATTTTTCGTTCGGTGTCGCCATTAGGTTCCTGTTGCCGTCGGAGCGATACACGTATTTTATGCCGCATCATTACAAGTATATATTGCGGTGCATTAACAAGTCAATAATGTCGTATAATTACACGTTTTTAACGTTGTGCGAAAACACGTATATTATGTAAGACCTAGGCGTCAACGGTCCCGATCCCTATAGGGCTTACCCCTTCGATTCCTGCCCCCAGGACCGCCTGAAGGGGGTTTGGGACCACTGGAACCAAGACCACCATGGCCGGGCCGGTGAATCTGTGGCGAACGATCTCGCTCCACCCCATACACCCGTTATGGGAATCGGTGAATAAACGGCTAAATCGGAGCCCTGCCGGTTCAATGTCCGCTTTTTGCCCTTTTACGTCCGCTTTACCCCCGAAAGCGGACATTTTTCGGATTAGCGTTTACGTCCGCTTTACCCCCGTTAACGGACATTGTTCGGGTAGGCCAATATGTCCGTTCCTGACCCATAACGGACATTCTGACTGCCTATTGCGGATGCGTTTTCAACCACTCGCGGGCGAGCCGCTCCGCTTCGGCGATTTGCGTAGGAGTCATTTCCTTCGCGATGAAATCGCGACTGGTCGCGGCGGTGTCTTGATATCTTGACGCCACCAAGAAATACCACATGTACGCCCGTACCATGTCGCGCTCAATGCCCTCGCCGTATCGATACATCGTCGCTAATGCGGCTGGTGCAGTCCGATGACCCATCGATGCAGCACGATCGTATAATCTGACCGCCTCGCGCATCTTGTTCTTCGGCCCCGGGCCGATACGGTACGAGTTGGCAAGCTGATATGCAGCGTCGGGATCGTTGTGTTCTTCGGCCTTGCGAGCCCATTCCGTTGCTATAGCAATATCAGCCTTAACGCCGTCGCCGGAAAAGTAAATAATCGCCATCTTTAGTTGCGCGGGTGGATGGCTGTTTTGGGCTGCTTGGCGCCACCAATTATGTGCCTGCAATTTGTCCTCTCTTACGGCCATACCGCTCGCATACGCTTGTCCGAGCGCGTACTGCGCCTCCTGATCCCCCTGTTCAGCACTGGCCAAATTGGTTTCAAACTCCGACAACTTGGCTAATTCGGTTTTGGCGTAACTGTTGCCTGCGTCGGCGGCTTTGGTAAGCCAGACTTTTGCCTCCGTGCGGTCAACAAGATCATCGGGTGCGTAAAGCAGGGCAGCTCCGAGAGTTGCTTGTGCTGGCGTGTACCCTTGCGCGGCAGCCTTTCGCAGCATGTCGATTTTCTTCGCTTTGTCATCAAGCGAAAAAGCAAACTTATATTGTGCCTTGGCACTTCCGGTGTTTGCCGCAATTCTGAGGAGCTTAACCTCCATCGAGAGAAACTTAGCGTGATCACTTAAATTAGAAAGCGCGTCAACATCCCCACGTTGGGCCAACGCATATAGCCTAACAATGTCGGCCAGTTGTTTATTCCTGGTTTCAGCATCTTCTGCGAGGCGGCTCGCGTAAACAGGGGTGCCGGTTTCTCCATACGCAATAACCATATGCCCTCTGTCACCACAGATTCCCGGTGCCGCCAGAATGCCCAAAGTTGAGATTGCAAGACCATCGCCACTCGGACATTTAACCGCTGAAAAACCCAGCCCAAAGTTATAGACAAACAGTTCGTATGGTCCCGATTTAACCGTCTCGTCCGGCCCACCCAGTTCATTTTCGATTGCAGAACGGTTCGACTCGGGTCCGACGACAGACACATCCGCCTCAGGGTATGCGACGACCGCGCACCCCGTTAGAACGAGAGCGGTCGTGCAAGCGACGATTGGGTTAGGGCAACGCATATTTCGCATTACCGCGATATTCTGCGCCCATTAATGGGCAAAGCAAAGCCGTTTAGACATCCACAAAATCAGCCCCCAACGGTCAACCGCTGTATGTCCGTTATTGGCTATTAACGGACATTGACGGACCTATCTGGAATGTCCGTTGTTGGGGGTAAAGATGCTATGAGGCCGAAGGACTTGGCCTCAAGCTCCTTCGATTGTTCAACATCGATCTGAAGGAGCACCCGATGACACAATTTGCAGTATCGACGACCACCGAACAGACTATTTACGCCGCGCTGGAGCTGA
>JAPUIX010000166.1 GCA_027296625.1 Gammaproteobacteria bacterium
AGCAATCGGCAGATCTTGCAGTATGTCGCCGAGATTCGTTACGCCCGTTTGATCGAGTCTGTTGGCGCTGATGTTCATAATCGGCGCCGCCTCGGTCAGCGGATCTCTGCGAATTCGGGATCCGGTGACGACCACCTCCTCCATGGTGTCGTCAACCTCGATGTCCTGCGCCTTTGCAACCTGAATTTCGACTACCAATGCCGGCACAGCCAGTGCAACAGCTAGTCTCCAGGCGGTTGATAAGGTGAATTTCATGATCGCTCCCCTATGAACTCGCATACTGTAAGTGTAGCTCGTAAAATCTGGTGGACAGTACAATCAATCAGTTATTTGCAGCCCCCGCATACCGTTCGCAGGTCCCTTCGGCGGGCTGCCAGAATTCCGCGTACGGGTTGTCGTTGCAGACGATGTTGAGAAACCTGTCGCGTTCTCGAGCTTGCTGGGCCTCCTGACTGGCACGGATGGGAGCAAATCCCGGGTCGTCGTATAACATCTGCAAATAGGCGTCTTTTGGTGGGATGAAAAATCCGTCTTCCACGCCTCGAGAGATTAGTTCGAGACCTCTCTCGCGCTCGCCGGAAAGGTACGCGGCAAAGCCTTCCTCAAAGTCAATGCTAAACAGCTGATTGGCCCTGGTGATTCCAGCCTCCCGACCGCGACGCACATCGTCTTTTATCGCCGCCACCAGTTCATCGACCCCGGCCTCGTCACCAGCCTCGCGGCGGGCGGCGATCAATGCTGCTGCGTCAACATAGATAAATCCGCTCAACGACATCGTGACCTGCTCACCGCTTCGTTGCCACCAGTCTTCCAGAATCGGCCGGGCGCGAACGTAGTCACCGATACCGGCCAGGGCCCGTCCCAGGTGGACCCGGAACCGAGCGTCGCTTGGATCCGCAGCATAGAGCTCTTCTGCAACCTTGACCGCCTCTTCGGGTTTTCCCAGGAACGTCTGTCCATAGTGAAATTGGAAATCCGAAATGGCGAGTGCTTCTTTTTCAAGGCCGATCGCAGCGAGCTCCCACGTCAATGCAAGCCGCGTACCGATTTGCTCCGGATCGATCCGCAATGCATCCAGGCGGCCCAGGAGCCCATTGGCCCATTTCCCGCCGACAGATCTCCGGATGCCACGAAAAGTGGCGTACCAAAAGGGATGGAGGGCAGCAAGCTTTTCCAATTCCCGGTCGGCGTCGGCGAGTCGGTTCCTGTCGATCAGTGCCACAAGGTAGCTCGTAATAGCCGGCGTTGATAACGGATCCAGCGCCAGTGACTTCTCGTATGCAGCAAGCTCCTCGTGATAGCGTCCGGACTCATTGAAAAATAGTCCCAGCCAGTTATATACGATGGAATAGTTCGGGTTAATCTCGATCGCACGCTGGTAGTGTGTCAATGTTTCCTCCGGCTTCGATTGCATTAACGACAGGAATCCGGCAGCGGCGTGGGCTTCGGCGAGGATTGGATCAAGGGTCATCGCTTGCTGGACATGAGGTGTTGCACGGTCAATCGCCTCGGGACCATCCAGGTTGCCGTAATCGCCAAACGTCTGCAGCAGGATAGCCATGGCTAATTCCGCATGGGCAAGCGCGTAGTCGGGGTCCAGCACTAAGGCCTTTTCGAACTCCCGAACCGCGCCTCCAACGGTGTCCGGCGTACGCTGAACCACCAAGTAACGGCCTCTCAGGTAGGCTTCATGAGCCTCCGCATTGGCCGCCGCAGTTACATTGGGAGCAGCGTCGACCTCGAGCCCCATACGATCCTTTAGCGCTTCGACTATGGCCGCCGAGATCTCATCCTGAATCGCGAAAACGTCGTCAAGATTCCGGTCATAGGTGTCGGACCACAAGTGCGAGTCAGAACGCGCCTCGATTAGCTGCGCCGTGATGCGAACCTGATTGCCGGATTTGCGTACAGAACCCTCGAGTACATAAGCGACGTTTAATTGCTCCGCTATCGCGGGGATGGCAATACCCTTGCCCTTGAAAGAAAACGACGATGAACGCGAGATCACCCTGAGCGCACGAATCTTCGACAGCAGGTTTAGCAATTCCTCCGAAATGCCGTCGGAGAAGTATTCGTTGCCAGCGTCATCGCTCATATTGACGAACGGCAATACCGCAATGGATTTGTCGCCATAGGATTCCACCAATGCTTCACTGCGTGCCTGCTTGGCGACTCTTTCTTCCCTTTCGACATCCCGCATCGGATCAAGCACAAACTTGTCAAAAGCGAAGTAGCCCAGCGCGAGCGCAAGAACGACAATAATGGCGCGATCCAGTTTCTTGCCGGTGTGATGTACGACGGAGCGGGAACGATCCACGTCCCGTTCGAGCTTCAGACCTTCGGGCGTCAGTTCATATACCCAGGAGAAGATCAGACTGAGCGGCAAGCCAATGAACAGCAATACAACGACGAGCCTGACGGAAGCGTCAGACAATCCGAATACCGGGAAAAGTGTCTCGACGATCTGAATCAGCAGCCATGCAGCTATCAGGTAGGCGATGCCTACCCTGAAGACATTGCGGCGCTTGAGCTCGTCGAAGAATTGGCCCATATGCTTTGCGGAAATCTGGCCTTTTCAAGCCAAGATAGCACGCCAGCACCTGTAACAGGGCGGTAACAGATAGGCGTACACCATGGATTTGTGCCGCCTAGATCGGCATCCAGTAATGTCCGCTTTGGGTCGTTAGCGGACCCTTTGACTGATATTAGCTGAATGTCCGCTTCCGAGCGTAAAGCGGACCTTTTGGTAACCCGATTTTGCCAGGTTCATGCTTAATGTCCGCTTTTCTCCAAAGCGGACGCTTTTACCCCGGCGAAACTCCAATTTTCAGGGTCCGCTTTCGGCCAAGAGCGGACATCAGTGTCAATATTCCTTAGGCTGTCTCGCTAATTAAACTGAGGCGGTTTTTTCCTCAGCCATCTCGGTATTTGGCCACTTTCAGTTCATCCCACATCCAGCTGCTGTCATACGGTTCTTGCCCCTGATCCGCCGCGCGGTGTAGTTCATTGTTTTCCAGATGTTT
>JAPUIX010000167.1 GCA_027296625.1 Gammaproteobacteria bacterium
TGGAGCCAGATCAGCGGAAACGATGGTGCCACGAATCTGGCCGGGGTCGAGGCGCGCTTTGTGGTTAAAGAGGCAGGCCCGGACTGTAAAGACTTCGTACTGATGCCGAATGAGGGCGCATCGTCTGTGCCGAGTTTAAGGCCACAGGTGACCGGCATGACAACCACTGCATTTCCCGTGAAGCTCTGCCAACTCATCATGCCCCACGACTGGGACTATGCCACGCTGCAATACAATGAAAAGAAGGTGACCTTTGACGGCGCCGGGGATACGGTTGAATTCGCAGGGCCGAACAGGATGGGACGCAGCGATAAAAATCAACTCCTCATGGCCGGTATCGGCGATACCGGTTGCCGCGGCAAGAATAGCTGGGGGGGACGATCAAGCCAAGATTGCCATAGCGCATGGTTCTTCAACAATATCATTGATAAACTCGTCACAGAGAGCGATAGTGTGCCGTTTGATCTGGTCGTTCATGTAGGTGACTATCGCTACAGACGCGACAAAAATGGAACGAAGACCCCCGACACCTGGCAGTATTGGGTAGAGGATTTCTTCTCGGTTGCCCAGCCGCTGTTGTCAGAGGCTCCGTGGGTATTTGTAAGAGGCAATCACGAAGAATGTAGCGAGTACGGTATGGGATGGACCTACCTTTTTGGGGCGGCGAATGCTTGCCCCTCGCTCGTTGCTCCGTGGGCTTTCGACGTCGGAATCCGGTCGGGCGCTCGCGTCAGCGAAAAGCAGCGCTTTGTCGTTATTGACACCTCACCAGCGATGCAAGATAAGCAGAACTTCAAGGACGCACTTGAGCTGGAGGGACACAGCAACTCGGAATGGTGGTTCATGCACAAACCCTATGTCAGCTTTAGTTCGTATGAAAGTGACAAGCCCTCGGATGTCAGCACGCGTAAGGCATTGCTCGAAGCCTGGCAAGACAAGGCGCTATGCGGAAATAATCAGCTTTGCGAGCCCAATACGATTTTGGCCGGGCATCAGCATTTCTATCAACGCAGTACGCTGACGGCAGGCTCTTCCTCCTCCGAGTTGTGGTCTTTACCACAGCAATATATCGTTGGCAATGGCGGCGTCTATATTGACACGGTCCATTTTGATCAGGGGATTTGCCCGGTTGACAGTCCTTTTAAGCCCACTATGTCCGACTTTAATGCGGACATACAAACAGGAAATGCAGATGGTTGGGTGATTTGGACGCGCAACAGCAATACGGTCTCACAGGAACCCTCAGGCTGGTCCGAGAACGTGCAGTTTTTGGCTTCAACGAAACTTACTTCTAGTAACTGCTCGAAGAAATAGGAGCACGAATGGACCGATTGAAACGGGATCGGCGATGAGTCGGCCCCGCGCGTGCTTCGGGTTCCGTGCCGATACGATCCAGTTTGGGGGCCTGGAAGGGCTAGCGCTGTCCCGGATAGACCTTCTGTTTTGTGCAGGCAAGGAATGACAAGGTCGGCAAGTATCGTGCGCCCTATCTCGCCTTTTCCCTCGATGCGCTGGCATCCTTGAGGTAGCGATGGTCTCCATCGTTCTGGGATCCGAACCGTCCTATTTTTGCATTGTTGAAAAAACATCCGGGTCGAAATCGAGGTTCCTTTCCGAAGGGGAGTATTGTGATGAGCACGCTTAGCATCAGGTTGCCCAAGTCGGTGCATGAACAAGTGAAGGCGTTGGCGAGCGCTGAAGGGATATCCGTGAACCAGTTCATCGCTCTGGCGGTGGCCGAGAAGATTGCCGTGCTGCAGACGGTGAATTACCTGGAGGAGCGGGCCAAACGGGGGAGCCGCGAGAAGCTACTGGCCGTGCTGGCGAAAGCGCCAGATGTGGAACCGGAAGAATATGACCGTCTTTAAGCGCGGTAAATCAGATTAATGCATCCAATCTTCCACCCGCAGATTCGGTACTTGTCGAAAATCGCGTAGATTAGCCGAAAGAACCAAGGCACTCTGTGATAGGGCAATAGCTGCGATCTTGAGGTCCATCGTGCCGATACGGATCTTGTGATCCCGCAAGCGCCTGAACTGGTTGGTAGCTTCTTCATCGAATGGTAACAAGGTCCACCGGGCAAAGAATTGCACAAGATTGCCCAATCGCTGGTAGGGATGCACCTGACGCTCAATGTCCCTCGATTTGTTAATCAGGGCCATCCACCCACGCATTTGTTCTTCCAACGTAATGACTGTAGTGACGAAGTCTTGATCCGAGGACCCCATCATGGTACCGAGCAGCGTATCAAACGCTGGTCCTTTGGCTATTTGCAGGGTGTTGATGTGGTCCGTATCAAGGATGATCACGATTCGCTTCTCCTCGATCTGCTTCGCGGATTTTTCGCCCTTCTGTTTGAATAGCCTTCATGACAGGATCATCAGCGAACATGCCGATGGTGCTTGGCCAATCCTTCTCAGTCGTCTGTAGACCCAAACGCAGGAGTAGCGTGGCGACTTGTTTTTCAAGCACTTCGATGCGTTCCTCAAGCGTGGCTTCCATCGTGCGTTTGGTCTTCGATGCGCTGGTATCCTTGAGATAACGGTGGTCCCCTTCGTTCTGGGATCCGAACCGTCCTATCTTCACAGGGTTGAAAACATCTGGGTCGAAA
>JAPUIX010000168.1 GCA_027296625.1 Gammaproteobacteria bacterium
CCTCTGCCAGCGTGTAGCCTGGGGTTGTGTTGTCGGCCTTGAATGGGCCAATACGGACAAGCCGCCTGCGGCCATCTTTGGGGAAATACTGGAAATAAAAAGACTTGCCGCTAGGCAATACTTCGAAGATCAATCGTCCTACGTTGCGCCGATCATTGTTCTCACTGTAGCGGTCTTTTATCGGCCTTCCCTTATTGTCTGTCCTGCCGCTATGCCGCACCCCCTTAAGTCCGGGCGCTGTCCACTGAATTTTCTGCAAGGTATTAGTTAAGGTGTCCGTTATGGTGGCACTTATTTTACCACAACATAGACCTCATGGGAAAACATGGTCAGCTAGAAGGGGCTGAGAGATAGGAATAACGGGGCTTGTGAGATAGCATGGAACAGTATAGGCATGGAGAGCACCGGACTTTTAATCCGTTGGTCGAAGGTTCGATTCCTTCACGGCCCACCATAACGTCCCCATACACCAGATCCGCCTTTTCAGGATCTCGCCGGGCCACGGTCATTGGAATTCGAACCTATAATTCGCTTTCTGCGCTGCACAGTCCTTGCTCCGCTTAAAAGGCCGGGTCTTACCTTTCTGCGCTTCACAGTCCCGCTACGCTGGAAAGTCCGGGGTTCGCCTGCCGTGGCGAACCCGCTCGACGGGGTGACAATTCACCGGATCGCCGCCTGGTTCCGTCTCGCCCAAGGTGCGCCTGTTCGCTGGCGCTGATGTTCACAGAACATCAGCGTCTCTCCAGCTCACCCTGCACGGCCCACCAACCCATTGACTCACACGCCCAAGCTGCGGGCACTGCGCATACGCCTAGATCAAAATTTCGCAGGGGTAAAAGGAAGGAAAGATTTTCGCGAGCGCCCTACACGAAGGCAATTCACGAACTTAGCCGGTATTCTGAGCGTGATAATCGGCGAGGAAGTGATTGATTAAGTCATCAATGTAGCTGTTGATCTTCCTCAGATCGATACTCCGACCGTAATGATTCTTATAGTCTGACCAAATTGTGCCCGAGACGAAAGAATCCTGCGTAGTCGGTAGCGGTACTTTGTGCTTGACCGCCAGCATGATGCCGTATGAATAATAAGCGTAGTTGTAATTCACGAACAGGTCCAGTTGCATCAAAACGGCCGAGGGTGTCTGAATTGCTTCGTCATAACTAATCACGCTCAGGCCCGCTTTCTGCAAACGCTCCGTGATGGTCTGCTCCCACCTCGCCTTATCGATTCCGTAGCGTTTGTAGTTGGGCGACATCCCGTTAATACGCAATGTGACGGTGTCGATACCCTGGAGCGTTAGGTGTGAAAACTGGCCTCCATCACCCTTCGTGTACCCTCCTTGCGTGTATGCCCCGAGCGAAGGGGTTAAGAGGTACAGTAATACGATAAAGAGCGATACAGTGCTCATCTTGTTCATCGTTGCTCTCCCAGCACAAATCCGATCAATTCACGATATGTCATTCGACCATTCTGTGCGGCCATCAGTTTCATCCACTATTAGATCAGGCCCTGGATGTGCCTAATCGCGATGAATTTTGATTCTAGATAGCGGCCAATGTATTAAGCGACTCTGTTTAAGGGGCTCCCTGATTACCATATTTCTCGGCGAACTCCTTTGACATACCCCGGGCCTCCTCAAGCTGGGCCGGCGTCATTAGCTTCACCATGACATCACGATTTTGCCGCGCCACTTCGTCCCCAGCCTGGGCCGCAACATTAAACAAGGCATAGGATTGCACGTAATCCTGTGCCACCCCTTCCCCCTTAAAATACATGGCCCCCAGGATGTGTTGCGCGGGCGTGATACCATTCTCGGCCGCCTTATGAAACCAATGCGCCGCGACCGTATCGTCTCGGGCGACCCCTTCGCCCCTATAGTACTGAACACCTAGATTGTATTGTGCGTGCGGATCGCCCTCTTGAGCTAGGACCCTGAACGCCTCAAGTGCCTCCGCGTAATCGCCGCGTTCATAGGCAGCGACACCCGCATTGAAATCCGCTGCGACAGCGGCCGACAGGACAACAATCAGAAGCGCTAACAACAGCGTCAGGTTTAGTGGCATCGGAACTCTCACAATGAGTCACTCTGCGTTACTGCAGCTTGCGTGTATTAGCCCTCTTTGAACACGCATCTGGATGCCAATATTGTACCGCCTCCCAACGCCCGCTTCACCACAACGTCCAACGCAAGCAATCAAAGAATGGAGCACCATTACACGCCGCTTGATTTCCCATATGAGGAAGTAAACTGTTATCTTAGTGGCACGCGACCCGCCCCATCGCCCAGACGTGCTAAGGGGAACCGATCAATGGAAGAGTACGATCGCAATACTGGGATATTCAAGCTGTCACCCGAGATGGCGCGCGAATATCACCGGACTGCGGACCGCCCTGATGACCCGCCGGGAACGACATTCTATGCCGAGAAGTTCAGGGCACTGGGCTTCGAGGTACTTGCCGTTTCAGACGCAGTTCTGGAAATCAAGGCAAGCGCCGATGAGGTTTGGGAGATCCTAAGCGGACAACATCCGTATCTTTGAGCGGAAACAGCCCGACTAGACAATAGCGAGTAATTGAGACAGATCCAATTGTCCCTTTGCCGCGAGGTCGAGAAGGCGGCGCGCACGGCGGCTATTATTCTGTAATAGGAACAGCAATCGATGCATTCTGACCTTTAAGTCCGGCGGTAGGGTTTCGTAGCAACAAACAAAGCGTGTCTGGTCACGCAGCTCTGTCTCGGATTTATTTGGAAAACGGTATTCAAGCACAGCATATAGACTCAAGCACTCTATACATAGTCCTGAGGGGTCTCCCACCTTGACCCTCATGTCGACGTACTCCTGGTCCTTAATCGGCTTGAAGCAGCATTGACAAAGTTTTATTACACCCGTCATGGCACGTACCTTTAGTTTTTCCTACCCAAGTGCGTACCCCATTTTTCTATCGGACGGTATTTGAACCGAATCGAAATCCCACTTCTCTAAGCTACATCATGACCAGCATGCAAACACCCAAAAGAACTACGGTAACACCCTCTGCCTCAGACACAAAGCTCAGACACAATAAAGATGTCTCCCTGCGTCCCTCCCGATTGACCCAACATACGCTCTTCAAATCGCGAAGCAAGTCATGAGGCAAGCCATCACCAACAGACTACTGATCATAGTAGGGTCTACTGCTGCAATCATTGCGCTGAATGTAGCAACTGTTGATGCGCTTAGCGACCCACCCGGCGCAGACCCGTATCCAGCTAAACTGCGTAACCGTTTGGAGACAACACTCCTCGCCAAAGGGCCAGATTACGATCCGAGAAGCGAGCACAGGTTACCTGACGGAAGACCCGTATTTACGAACCGCCTCATCTTCGAAGCTTCGCCCTACCTTGTTCAGCATGCCCACAATCCCGTCAATTGGTATGCGTGGGGTGAAGAGGCATTAGAAACTGCGAAGCGCGAACAAAAGCCAATCTTTCTCTCCATTGGCTATTCCACGTGTCATTGGTGCCACGTGATGGAACGGGAAAGTTTCGACAACGTTGAGATCGCGAGACTGATGAATAGCCACTTCGTGTCGATTAAGGTCGATCGTGAGCGTCGACCAGACCTCGACGAGCTATACATGAGCGCAGTCGTGCTGACAACGGGACGCGGCGGGTGGCCAATGTCTAGCTTTCTCACCCCAGAGGGTAAACCGTTTTTCGGAGGAACCTATTTTCCACCAGCGCAGTTTGAGCGCCTCTTACGTCGGATTAGTGAACTATGGGAGACACAAAGGACAGAGGTCGTGGCGCAAGCAGAAGACTTAACCAACGCTGTCCGCAAGGTCACAGCAGCTCGCGGTACGGCCCGCCGCATGGAAAGCGACACGGTGCAAGGCGCTGTAGCGGAACTTGTCGCACGCCATGATCCATTACTTGGCGGTTTTTCTGATGCACCGAAATTTCCAAATGAGCCTGCATTACTATTGCTGCTTGAATCCGCGTCACGCCGTGGCGACGCAGACGCGCTCGCGGCTGCCGAGACGAGCCTATTGGCGATGGCGAATGGCGGAATCCATGACCAAGTGGGCGGTGGATTTCACCGCTACGCAACTGATCCTAACTGGCTCGTTCCCCACTTTGAAAAAATGTTATACAACCAGGCCCAGCTCGCTCGTGCCTACCTGCGCGCCTATCGCATCACCAGCAAACCCATCTACGCGCGCGTCACCCTCCAGATCCTCGATTTTGTCCTGAGCGACATGACCTCGCCTCAGGGTAGTTTCTATGCGGCAATCGATGCAGATAGCGCGGGCAAGGAAGGAGGATTTTATATTTGGACGCTCGAGGAAATCCAAGAGCCATTGAGTGAAGAAGACGCCGAACTTGCCATTGCCCTCTATGGTGTCACGAGTGAAGGCAACTTTGAGGGTAGCAATATCCTCCACTTACCAGTCTATTTAGAGGAGTACGCCCACGCACACGATTTAGATCTGCCCATGCTCGTGCATGACGTCGATCAGATCCGCGAACAATTGCGAACATATCGGAATACCCGCCCTCACCCGATACGGGATGACAAAATCGTCACAGCCTGGAATGCGATGATGATCACGGCCCTAGCCGAAGCCACTGAAATTTTGACGGAAGAACGTTATCTGGCTGCAGCACAAAAAGCCGCCAAATCCGTGTGGAAGACAAACCGCTTGCCGGATGGCGAACTGTCACGCGCCTACCTCGATGGCGTGGCCGCTGTCGCAGCGGGTCAAGAAGACTATGCCTATCTCGGCGAGGCGTTCGCAACGCTTTATGATGCGAGCGGCGATCCCGTCTGGCTCGCGCGGGCCCAGGATGTGGCCGATATGATGCTCGCAAAGTTCTGGGATGATCAGGGCGGTGGCTTCTTCATGAGTTCTCAGAACACGCGACCTGTTCTCATTGCCCGGCCCAAGAGCGTCACGGATGGCGCGATCCCTTCGGGGAACTCTGTAGCTGTACGGATGCTCGCGATGCTAGCAAGTCGCACGGGTGATCAGCGGTATGCGGACAAGGCAAACCAAACGCTGGCGAGCTTTGCCTCCTCGATTGAGCAGGCTCGAAGCGCCTACGCTTACATGCTGTTTGGTGCCGATGAACTCTTCCACGGCGCCGTGGGCGAGCGGGCCTACGGCGCAAGGGGCAATGTTATCGCCACGGCAAGATTGGCTCAACATAGAAAGCTTGCAATTAATCTCGTCATCCGCGATAGCTGGCACATTAACGCCCACGAACCAAGTCAAAAGGAGCTCATCGCCACCACGTTGACTCTAGCGGATGGCACTGGCCCCTGGCGCTTAGCCCCCGTACGCTATCCGTCACCGGATATAGTCAAACTCGCCTTCAGCAATGCGCCCCTTGGCGTGTATCAAGGTCGAATCACGCTGAGCACCGAGATCATCGAAAGCGCTGAAGACACAGGCGAGAAGCCGCTGGTCCTTCCACTTCGACTTCACATCCAAGCGTGCAATAACGAAATGTGTCTGCCCCCTGAGGTGCTTGTCATGGAACTGCCGGGTACCAGCGTTGAACGCGTGCATTGGCATGGTGCACCGCTATAAGCGCTTCATGAACGCGGATGGGTGATTTGATGCGATTGGCTATTCAATAATCGCTTTTTCAAAGGCGCTTGCGCCTCGATTATCGATCCAGCTGATGGTAATGGTATCCCCCGGAACTGCACCGTTAAGCCGAAACGACAGATAGGGGTTCTTCGATATGGCGATCCCCCAATAAGCCTTCAGCACAACCCGGTCGTTGTGCTCACACAGCACCTCTCTAATATAATGCGCCGGGATGGACTCTCCTGTGTCACGATCTTTGCGCAGTCCCGTCTCCATAGGATGAATCATGAGAACCCTAACCATGGTGACGCCATCAGCTAACTTGGTTCGTATCTTAATGCGTGCGACCATGGTTACAGGAATCTGTCACCCCGTGGCGTGGCGTTAGTCGCTACAACCACCTTCTGTCACCTCAACAAATTTACGCGCGCTGTAGAGCGTGCCGTCCGCCGAGACTACGGCAATGATGTCAGACGACTCGCCCATCTTGATGCGCGTTGCGACAAACCCCTCAGCATCTGGGCTCAATTCAAAACGCCCTATCAAAGGGTACGGATTCTTTTCAACGAGTACCGAGATGGACTGAACATTATCTAGCTCTGCCGTCACCTTGACCGGCACAACAGCGCCATTCTCGATCAAATCATGTACTCCGATCTTGATCACGTCGCTTGAAGTAATCGCTTCATCACCATAAAGCATGGCGATGGCGTCCTGTTCAGTCTTCTGAGCAAAGGCTTTTTCTGGCCAAGCCGCGCGTACCCTGATCGGTTTAAAAAGCCCCGCAGTACAGGCCAGGCCCGCGGCGCCGGCCGCTAACGCAATTTTTAACACCTGTCGGCGGTTAATACTCATTGGCAAGTTGTTACGGGGACGCATTCTCTGGGCCAGTGACTCTATAGGAAGGCGCATAATGTGCTGAAACGCGGGCAGGATTGTCTACAGTTTGAATTTCCTTTCCAATTCAAGCTCTTCTTGGAGTTGCTGCAGGCGTGCACTAATACGCGCTTTTTGATAGTCATCGACTACGAGCATGCTTTGCGCGCGCTTGAATTGCTCTATAGCGAAAGCCGTCTGCCCTAATAAATAGTAATATTCCCCCATAGACATCCGTGCGTCCACTTCGGCACCAGATTGACCCTCGGCCTGGGCAAGAAGTTTAAAATACATCGGGCTAAGTTCATTATTCCATGCATAGTCACGTAATATTTTTCTTGCTTCAGTCGGCTCACCGGCTACCAGCAACGTCTCTGCATAGCCGAGAATGAGAGGGCGATAATTAGGGTAGAGTTTTAGCGATTCAGAATAAATCGTAAGCGCTGATTCATAACGGCCCTCTGCAGTTTCCAGCCTCGCTGCTGCCAGCGTATAGGCAACGCGCTCGCTATCCGAGCGCAGTAGCTCTTTAAGTTGCTGACGCGCCTTTCCATATTTACGATTCGCCATCAACGCCAAGGCATAACCATATCGGACGGCATTTTCATCGTTGTACTGGCCGGTTCGCAACTGTTCTTCGAAGTACCTTGCCGCTTGCTCGGGCTCGTCAGCTGTGATGACGCGCAACTTCGCCCTTACCAGCCGGTAGGCGACACTGTCAGGATACTGCCTGTACGGATACTGGGCAGCGCGGTTCCTCGAATCTGCAATACGTGAGACCGTCACCGGATGGGTACTTAAGTATTCTGGCGGCTGTCCACCATAGAAACGTGAGGCCTGTTGCAAGCGTTCGAAAAACCCGGGCATGCCCTGAGGATCATAGCCCGACCGAACGAGCAGCCCCATCCCAACGCGGTCTGCTTCTTCTTCATTTGCGCGCGTAAAATTAATTTGCGCCTGGGCCTGTCCTGCCAATATACCCGTCAGAGCAGCCTGGCCCGCTTCAGGATTCAGCACGCCGAGCAGTATCGCCCCAAGCATTGAGGCAGCCACGGGTAAGCTTAATCGGTTTACCTGTTCAAACGCACGGGCAAGATGCCGCTGGGTGATGTGAGAAACTTCGTGGGCCATGACAGCCGCGAGTTCACCTTCGTTATATGAAGTCAGTATGACGCCACTGTTAATTCCGATAAATCCGCCGGGTGCAGCAAATGCGTTGATCACTGAATCGTCTACGATAAAGAACGTAAATTGCTGAGTGTTATTGTCGCTCTGAGCAACAAGACGATAACCTATCGACTGGATGTATGCCTCCACCTCCGGGTCATCGATAATCACGACATGTTGGCGAAGCACACGCATAAACGCTTCACCTAACCGTCGCTCGGCCTCGGGTGAGATCGTGCTGCCTGATGGATCCCCTATATCCGGAAGATCGACGGCCCACATTGGCTGAGAAACAGGCCCAGCACAGAGCAAAAATCCCAACAAAACGGGCTTAATCGACCTCAACATTCCACTTTCGACGCCTTCAACGCAATGAATCTATTGAGCGGAGATATCTGTTACAAGTTCCCTGCGGGGTGAAATGTACTTTCTGTTGAACTGACACTAGGCATATCAAGGATGCTCGCGCATCTCATTGTGTTTACCGTCTATGACAAGAATAATACGGTAGTCTTGCTAATCGCACCCAACCCGGCCATGCAATCACGAACATGAAACTCAGGGCCCGTTAACCAGAGAGCGTCAATCTAGTATGCCAGACAGCTACAACGCATTCTATGCACAATCCGGCGGGGTCACTGCGGTGATTAACGCGACTGCCTCCGGTGTGATTGAGACGGCCCGGCAACATGCGGATCGAATATCCAATGTCTATGCCGGGCGAAATGGGATCATCGGAGCCTTGACCGAAGACCTCATTGACACGAGCTTTGAGCCACCTGAGTCGATCGCCGCCTTGCAGCATACACCTGGGGGCGCATTTGGTTCATGCCGCTTTAAACTTACGGGATATGAAGAGAGTAAGGCAGAGTATCAGCGACTGATTGAAGTTTTTAAGGCACACAACATTGCGTTCTTTTTCTACAATGGAGGCGGCGACTCACAAGATACCACATATAAAGTCTCCCAAATCAGCGAGAAACTCGATTACCCGATCACCTGCATCGGGATCCCAAAGACCGTTGACAATGACTTGCCCCTGACGGACAACTGCCCGGGATTTGGTTCCGTCGCAAAATACGTAGCCGTATCCATCCGTGAAGCGGGTCTGGACGTCGCATCCATGGCAGAAACCTCCACAAAAGTTTTTATCATGGAGGTCATGGGGCGTCACGCGGGCTGGATTGCCGCGGCGAGCGGCCTCGCCGCCGAGAAAGAAGGCGATCCGCCACATATCATTCTGTTCCCGGAAATTCCGCTCGAGCCACAGCGCTTCCTCGCCAAAGTGAAGGAGAACGTGGAACGCCATGGTTACTGTTGTATCGTCGTCTCTGAGGGTGTACGCAATCAGGAAGGTCAGTTTCTTGCCGAAGCAGGAACCCGTGACGCGTTTGGGCATGCCCAGCTCGGGGGCGTTGCGCCGCTGCTTGTAAACAGCATCAAAACCGAACTCGGCTACAAGTGCCACTGGGCTGTTGCCGATTACTTGCAACGCTCAGCGCGGCACATCGCGTCGAAAACCGACGTCGATCAAGCCTACGCCTTGGGAAAGGCGGCCGTCGAACTTGCTGTTCAGGGTAACACGGCCGT
This sequence comes from Gammaproteobacteria bacterium, assembly GCA_027296625.1. Taxonomy (NCBI): domain Bacteria; kingdom Pseudomonadati; phylum Pseudomonadota; class Gammaproteobacteria; species Gammaproteobacteria bacterium. The sequence continues at coordinate 9,211 of JAPUIX010000168.1, forward strand.
CATGCCGATCATCGTACGCAAGTCCGACGACCCCTACGAGTGGGAGATCGGCACGGCCCTGCTAAAAGATGTCGCAAACGCAGAGAAAAAGATGCCCGCTGAATTTATCCGCAAAGACGGCTTTGGTATCACAGAGGCATGTCGGCGTTACATTAAGCCTTTGATCCAAGGTGAAGACTATCCACCCTACAAAAATGGCTTGCCACAGTACGTAAAACTCAAAAATATAGCGGTCCCGAAAGTGACCAAGACTGCCTTTGAACTCAAATGATATCAAAGTAGAATGAGCGTCCTCTACCAACGAGCAGTCCATGGATGCGTTCGGCAAACGTGGACTGTACTCAGCGACACAGGGGCAGACTAGCCCCTTTTTTTCAATCACAACAAATGCTCAGAAGGGGGTCTTCATGTCAACAGCTCTAGGTTTCGCGTTGTTATGCGGAATACTGGCCCTGGTCTACGGTGCCTGGTCAACTCGTTGGGTTCTCGCACAGCCGCAGGGCAGTGACCGCATGCGCGAGATTGCCGCAGCAATCCAACAGGGCGCCTCCGCCTATCTAAACCGCCAGTACACCACCATTAGCGTCGTTGGCGCTGTACTGTTTTTGATCATCGGCGTCGCCCTAGATTGGCAGACGGCTTTCGGTTTCCTTCTTGGTGCAGTCTTATCAAGCGCAGCGGGTTATATGGGCATGAACATCTCGGTGCGCGCGAACCTGCGCACCGCTGAAGCGGCAAAAAACGGATTGAATGCGGCGCTCACCGTCGCTTTTAGAGGCGGCGCCATCACGGGGATGCTTGTGGTAGGCCTTGGGCTCATCGGAGTCACCGGCTACTATGCGATCCTAACTGCCGTCACTCCAAACGGCGAGGCGACACCCCTTACCCCGCTGGTCGGCCTCGCGTTTGGCGGCTCATTGATCTCCATCTTCGCCCGTCTCGGTGGGGGTATCTTTACCAAAGGCGCTGATGTGGGCGCTGACCTCGTAGGCAAACTTGAGGTCGGGATCCCGGAGGATGATCCCCGTAACCCAGCGGTTATTGCTGACAACGTCGGGGACAACGTCGGGGATTGTGCGGGCATGGCAGCGGACTTATTCGAAACCTATGCGGTAACCGTCGTTGCCACCATGCTTCTGGGGAGTCTGCTGTTCAAGGATGCTGCGACCAACGTGGTGGTTTATCCCCTGGTACTGGGTGGAGTTTCCATTCTCGCTTCCGTGATCGGGACATTCTTCGTCAAAGCGACCGAGGGCGACAAGATCATGACCGCACTCTACCGGGGTCTCATCGTCTCGGGCGTGTTGGCCGCCATCGCCTTTTACCCGGTGACGCGATGGCTGATGAACGATGTCGAAGGCTACAGCGTGGGACAGCTCTACGGAGCAGCCTTGATTGGCCTTGCGCTGACCGCCTTCATGGTCTTGATCACCGATTATTTCACCAGTACGCATTACGCACCGGTGCGACGCATCGCCCAAGCCTCAACCACGGGGCACGCCACCAACATCATCGCGGGCTTGGCCGTCTCGATGCAATCCACGACTTGGCCGGTGATCGCCGTGTGTGCAAGCATCTGGGGGGCCTACACCCTCGCGGGCGTCTACGGCATTGCGATTGCCGCAACGGCTATGCTGTCCATGACCGGCGTGATCGTCGCCCTCGACGCGTTTGGCCCCATCACGGACAACGCCGGGGGCATTGCCGAGATGGCCGACTTACCGAGCGAGGTGCGTGCCATTACAGATCCCCTGGATGCCGTTGGCAACACCACCAAGGCGGTGACCAAAGGGTACGCAATCGGGTCCGCCGGGCTCGCAGCGCTCGTGCTGTTTGCCGACTACACCCATAGCTTAGAGCATGTAGGCAAGCTGGTTGAGTTTCAGCTGTCAGACCCCGCGGTGCTCATCGGGCTTTTTATCGGCGGATTGGTTCCTTATCTCTTCGCTTCTATGGCCATGGAGGCGGTGGGTCGTGCAGCCGGATCTGTGGTCGTCGAGGTACGCCGGCAATTCAAGGAGATCGATGGCATCATGGAAGGCACTGCCAAACCGGATTACTCGCGGACCGTGGATCTCTTAACCAAGGCAGCGATTAAGGAGATGATCATCCCGTCCCTCCTGCCGGTGCTTGTGCCCATCATCGTCGCGCTCGGGATCGGCTGGCTGATGGGGCCGGAGGCTGCCCCTAAGGCGCTAGGGGCCGTGCTCGTCGGCACCATCATCACCGGGATCTTTGTGGCGATCTCCATGACCGCGGGCGGGGGTGCATGGGACAACGCCAAAAAGTACATTGAGGACGGCAACCTCGGCGGCAAGGGAAGCGAGGCGCACAAGGCGGCGGTTACAGGCGATACGGTCGGCGATCCCTACAAGGACACGGCCGGGCCCGCAATCAATCCGTTAATTAAGATCATGAACATCGTTGCCTTGATGATTGTGCCCCTGATCTGATCGGTTCGATCGCGTTTTTCAGCACCTACTGTTGGGAAAGGATCCCAGCAGCACGGAGCAATTGGGCCGTTTCATAGAGCGGTAGGCCCACGACGCCCGAATAGCTCCCCTCGATGCGATCGATGAAGGCGCCTGCCCGACCCTGAATGGCATACCCTCCCGCCTTGCCGAGCGGCTCACCGGTCTCCCAATAGGCAAGGCACTCCGCTTCACTCAATGGACAGAAGCTAACTCGGCTCACACTCACACGTACGGCTTGGCGTGTTCCCATCAAGGCCACCGCTGTATAGACCTGGTGCGTCCGCCCGGACAGGGCCCTAAGCATAGTCAACGCTTCGTCTTTGGCCCGCGCCTTGCCCAGGATTTTGTCATCCAGCACCACCACCGTATCGGCTGCAAATACAGCCGGCGCCTTTAACCCCTTCACTTTCTCCCATCCGGCCACCGCCTTGGCAAGTGCCAAGCGAGTCACGTAGGCGCGCGCTGATTCTTTCCCGTCCCAGGTTTCCTCGACTTCGATGTCGATAATCTCATAAGAGACACCGAGCTGTTCCAGTAACACGCGGCGGCGAGGTGATCTTGACGCAAGAAAGACGGACGTAACCATTAAGCCCGATGGTAGGGGTGTTTAATCAGCATGGTCCAGGCGCGATAGAGCTGCTCCACGACAATAATGCTCACCAGGGCATGCGGGAGGGTCAGGCGAGATAGCGACCAGGTATAGTCAGCCGACTCTGTCAGGGCCCCATCGAGCCCATCCGCTCCACCCACAAGCAACGCTACATCGGGCGACGCTCGCATCCATGCATGCATATGATCAGCAAGTTCACGACAGCTCCATTGCTCACCGGTCTCAGCAAGCGCAACGACCTTCGCCCCGGTGGGTATTGCAGCGAGGATCCGTTTCGCTTCTTCCTGGAGAAGACGCGCCATAACCGAAGACTTGCGACGTCTCGCAGGCGGGATCGCAATTAACTCCAGCCGACACTCGGCGGGTAAGCGCTTAGCATATTCGTGGAATCCAGCATCGACCCAGGCTGGCAAGCGCTTACGCACCGCGATCAGGTAGAACCGCATTTGCTAGGGCAATTTAGCTGGCATTCAGCCGCTGGTCGTGGCCGGTCCAAAGTTTCTCCAACTGGTAGAATTCCCGCACAACGGGCCGCATGACATGGACCACCGCATCACCGAGGTCAACTAAAACCCAATCACCTTCCTGTTGCCCCTCAACACCCAACGGTGTGATCCCGTGTTCCTTGGCGGCCTCGATCACTTTGTCAGCTAAGGCCTTGACCTGACGATCGGATTTACCGCTGGCGATGATCATAAAATCGGTGATCGTTGTCATACCGTTGACATCAATCGCCCGGATATCTACCGCCTTGAACTGATCCAGGACACCGACAACGAGTTCGGAGAGTCGTTTAGATCGCATCAGCTATCCGCATAAAGTCCGTGTTGATGGATCAAGACCAACACGCTGCTTGGCAATAGAAAGCACGGGCTCCTACCGCTCGCTATCATTGCCCGTATTCCTGATGCGGTGATGTCAAGCATCGGTATAGCCGCTAAAAAGACATGCCCAGCGGGTTGATCGTGCAGGGCGGACGGATCTTCCACAGATCGCTCAGCGAGTAGCTTCTGCAACTCGACATCACCGGTTAGATGAGCGCCGGGTCTACCGACCACTACGATATGCGCGAGTTCAGGCAGCCTAGTCCAGTCATGCCAACTCGCGAGGGTCCGGAAAGCATCCATGCCCATGATGAGGCAGAGCGGCGTATCACTTAGTTCTTCACGCAGGGAAGTCAGCGTATTGATCGTGTAGGAAGGCCCTTCACGACTCAACTCACGATCATCAACGCACAAGCCCGCCTCGTCCTTGATCGCTGCCTCTAACATCGCGCAGCGAAGGTCACGTCCGGCCAGCGGCGCCTCCCGATGCGGTGCCGTACGTAACGGGATGAACCGCACCTCGGCCAGATCCAGAGCGTCATAAAGTTCCAGGGCAAGACGCAGGTGACCATGATGAACCGGGTCAAACGTGCCGCCGAGTATACCAATGGGTTTCATGCTCACTCATCGAACCAGCGACGTATGCTGCACCAATCCACACATGCCCCTCATTCTCGAATGTGTCCATCACCAATCACGATAAACTTCTGAGATGTCAGTCCCTCAAGCCCGACAGGCCCGCGCGCGTGAAACTTATCCGTGCTGATCCCGATCTCTGCGCCGAGGCCATATTCGTACCCGTCGGCAAATCGAGTGGACGCGTTGATCATTACGGAGCTGGAATCTACCTCTCTGAGAAACCGGCGGCCGTCACTCACATCTTCGGTAACGATGGCATCAGTATGTTGTGATCCATACTGACGAATATGATCGATCGCCTGATCTAATCCCTTCACTACGCGAACTGATAAGATCGGCGCAAGATATTCTGTCGACCAATCCTCCTCAGTAGCAGGAATTGCATCGGGCAAGATGGTCCGCGTGGTCTCGCAACCGCGAATCTCCACGCCCGCTTCTCGATACATCGGACCGAGCCGTTCCAATACGGACTCGGCAATCGCATCTGCGACCAAAAGTGTCTCCATCGTATTACAGGTCCCAAAGCGCTGGGCCTTCGCATTAAAAGCGATGGCGACAGCCTTATCGATATCAGCGTCGTCATCGATGTACACATGACAAACGCCATGAAGATGCTGAATGACCGGCACCCTCGCCTCACGCGTGACCCGTTCCATCAGCCCCTTGCCACCGCGCGGCACGACGAGGTCAACATGCTCCCTCATACGCAAGAGCTCGCCCACCGCTGCACGGTCAGTGGTCTCGATCACCTGCACCGCATCCTCCGGTAATCCCGCGTCTTTCAGCCCCTTGTGGATACACGCCGCGATTGCCTGATTGGAGTGGATCGCTTCTGAACCGCCGCGCAGGATCGCCGCATTGCCTGACTTCAGGCAAAGACCAGCCGCATCTGCCGTCACATTGGGACGCGATTCATAAATAATGACGATAACCCCGAGAGGCACGCGCATCCGCCCGACCTGGATGCCGGAAGGCCGGTAACTGAGGTTGCTGATCTGCCCGACGGGATCCGGCAGCCCGGCGACCTGCCTCAGCCCCTCGGCCATGGCGCTGATTCGCCGCTGGGTCAATTCCAACCGATCCAGAAGCGCTGCATCAAGGCCACCTGCCCTGCCCGTCTCAAGATCGCGTCTATTGGCCTCAAAAAGATCACTTGTATGGTTTTCAAGATGGGCCGCGATCGCAAGCACGGCTTTGTCCTTGAGCTTTGTCTCGGCACGCGCCATTTCAACAGCCGCGTGCGTCGCGCGCTCACCAACCTTTTTTATATAGGTTTGAATGTCCATGCCAACCTAACGAGACGATACACGGGTCGGTTCATGCAACCGTGCAGAGTGATCCAATACATGCACTCCGTTAAAAGACGTTAACCCGAGTTTCACACCGGCAATATTCAGACACAGACATTTCAAAGCGTCCCAAGCATTGCCCGGTGTTACACCTTTGATGATTCGGTCAATCGTTGCCGCTTCCCGCAATAAGCCTTGCCAATCTCGCGCCCCGTGGCGTTCCAAGGCTCGTTTAACAATCGGCCGCCGCCTTTCCCAGACTCGGAAGTCAGCAAAAACCCGCGCAAGACCCAAATCCATTTTCTCGGCCATCACGGACATCGCCCGAAGCTCCCTCGCCAACGCCCACAACACCAGGCTTGCTTCCACTCCCTCACTGCAAAGCCCCATCAGGATCCGAATACTTCGTCCCGCATCACCCTCGAGGGCAGCATCGACCAAGGCAAAGACATCGAAACGGGCAGAATCCGCGACCGCGTCGAGGACATCATTCGCCTCGATCGCTGCATTGGGCCGCAGTAGGAGCAGCTTATCCAGCTCCTGGGCAGCCGCCAGCAAATTGCCTTCAACACGCTCGGCGATCAATGTGGCTGCCTCGGGGGTCACGTGCACCCCGCGACCCGCCATACGATCAATGATCCATGCTGGCAGCTGCCGGGGCTCAATTGGCCGGACCTGAATCACCACGCCATTCGCGTCCAGGGCCTTGAACCACTGACTTTGCTGGACTCTTTTATCAAACTTGCTCGCAATGATGATCAAAACGGTATCGTCAGGTGGCTTATTTGCATAGGCGGCTAATGCCTGCGCACCCTCCTGACCCGGTTTGGCCTCAAGCAATCTGAGCTCGATCAGACGCCGAGTCGCAAACAACGAGCGGTTGTCACGTGCATGTTGCAGAGCACTCCAGTCGAATCCCGACTCTACGGTAAGTACGATCCGCTCATCAAACCCTTGATGGCCTGCGAATGCACGGATCTCATCCGCTGCTTCCATGCGCTGCAACGGCTCATCACCAGTTAAAAGATATATCGGCGCCAGGCCCATACGCTCTAAGTTGGGAGCAAGCTGATCGAATTTAAGCTTCATGAAAGAGTGCGAATCAACGGAGAGAGGTTTCCCAGTTTACTCCGTGACAAGGACCGCAAACTTCTGAATGGCTTGCAGGCGCCTCAAGATCAGCGTGGCTGCTTGCCGCCGCATATCATCGTCGACGACACCCGCCTCGTTAAACTTTCCCAACACATCCGTGCCATCGAAGGTTAGGTCTTTCACAACGCCTATCTGCTGATCCTTTATCAGCACATTGCCATCCGATCTCGCTACCGACAGGTTTACTCTGTAACCCAGTTGGTATTCTTCCACCTTGCCGGTTTGGGCAGAGACCGCCAGTACACGTCTATCAAAAGACTCGTTTCTGACCTTCACCAAGAGTTCCGCGTCTTCCCGATTTTTCGTTGTGGACACGCCAGCGTCATTCAGTCGCTGAATAATCTCCGCTGCTAGCGCATCAGCACCTTGAGATTGGACATAGACCACGGGCAATTCGAGTGCCGCGTCAGTGGAACCCCGCAAATGAAACCCACATGCACTTATTAGAAAGGCGAAACCAAGCAGTAATACATAATTTCGATTCATCGATCTTCTCATATATTTTTCGAAATCAATCAACCACAATGTTAACCAGACGCCCCGGGACAACTACAATTTTTTGCACTTCTCTGTTTTCAACAAAACGCTGGACATTCGAGTCGGCAAGCGCCGCCTCCTGAAGTTCATTACGGGCCGCGTCTGTCGGTACCGTTATCCGCGCACGTAGTTTTCCGTTAACCTGTACCACCAGGAGAATCTCTTCCCGGGTCAACGCAGTCTCATCCGGCGCAGGCCACGGTGCATTGATCACCATTTCATCGTGCCCTAACGCTCGATAAATTGCATCGCTGATATGTGGCACAATGGGAGCAAGCAGCAGCACTGCTGTTTCCAATCCTTCTTGCATGATGGCCCGTCCCGCTTCGGAGTTGTCCTGTGCACGGGAGAGGGAATTGATTAACTCCATCACCGATGCGATGGCCGTATTAAAAGTATAACGCCTGCCAATATCGTCATTGACCTTTATAATGGTCTCATGGATTTGCCGCCTGAGGGCACGCTGCTCGGCAGTTAGTTTATGCTTATTGCTCACTGCTGCCTGCCCCTGCGACAGATGATGCGCTGCGAGCTTCCAAAAACGTCTTAAAAAACGAAAGGCACCGGCGATGGCCGTATCCGACCACTCAAGCGTCTGCTCCGGCGGCGCCGCGAACATCATAAACAAACGTACGGTGTCCGCACCATATTGATCGATCATGGCCTGCGGGTCGACAGTATTGCCCTTTGACTTGGACATCTTGGCGCCACCCTTGAGGACCATGCCCTGCGTGAGCAGGTGTGTAAACGGCTCGTCACAACCCACAAGCCCCTCGTCACGCATTAACCTGTGAAAGAAGCGCGCATACAATAAATGAAGAATGGCATGTTCAATGCCGCCGATGTATTGATCAACAGGCAACCAGTAGTCCGCCCTGGCATCCAACATGGCGTCATGACTGTCGGGGCAAGCAAAGCGCGCGTAGTACCACGAAGATTCCACAAAGGTATCAAATGTGTCCGTTTCACGTTCTGCAGCCCCACCGCACTCGGGACACGTGGTATTGATGAAAGACGTGAGCCGCTTCAGCGGTGAGCCAGTCTCATCAAGTGCCACATCCTCCGGTAATAACACGGGGAGGTCATCATCGGCCACGGGGACACTGCCGCATGATGCGCAATAGATGATCGGAATCGGCGCACCCCAGTAACGCTGTCTTGAGATGCCCCAATCCCTCAACCGGTAGTTAACCAACCGACGTCCTTTGCCACGCGCCTCGAGGAACTCTGCAATGGCGACAAATGCATCATCGGATGTCAGACCATCGAATTCACCCGAATGACGCAAGACACCCTTATCAGTAAATGCCGCTTCATCAAGCGTCAAGTCACCGTTGTCCGGATAAACAACCGGGCGAATCGGGAGGCCATATTTCTTTGCAAACTCAAAGTCGCGCTGATCGTGGGCCGGCACAGACATAACGGCGCCAGAGCCATATGTCATCACCACGAAGTTCGCAACCCAGACCGGGAGCGCCTCAGCCGTTATTGGATGGACAGCCTTCAAACCGCTATCCATGCCGCGCTTTTCCATGGTCTCCAAGGCCGCCTCGGATACCTGCACATTGGTGCACTCATCAAGAAAGGTCTTAAGCACCGCATTACCCGCGGCTGCCCTGACCGCCAGCGGGTGCTCCGGTGCCACCACCACATAGGTCGCCCCCATGAGCGTGTCGGGGCGGGTCGTAAACACCATTACCGATGCGTCGCCAACTTGAAACTCAATATCGATACCCTCCGAACGCCCGATCCAGTTCTGTTGCATCGCGCGAACGGCCTCTGGCCAGCCAGGGAGGTTATCAAGCCCTGCCAATAACTCCTCCGCATAGGCCGTGATCTTGAGAAACCACTGGGGGACTGCCCGTCGCTCAACTGGCGCGCCGGACCGCCAGCCCTTACCGTCCACAACCTGCTCGTTGGCGAGCACCGTTTGATCCACCGGATCCCAGTTCACCATCGCCGTCTTTCGGTAAACAAGACCTTTCTTAAAGAGGCGCGTGAACAACCACTGTTCCCAGCGGTAATAAGACGGGTCGCACGTCGCAAGTTCTCGGTTCCAAGCGTAGGCAAAACCGAGGCGCTTGAGTTGGTCGCGCATATAGACGATGTTATCCCGGGTCCACTTGGCAGGGGGTACCTTGTTTTCCATCGCGGCATTTTCCGCGGGCAAACC
>JAPUIX010000169.1 GCA_027296625.1 Gammaproteobacteria bacterium
GCTCCTCTTGCTGGGACTCTTGCTCTTTTGTTTGTACTACGCTATTGCAGCGACCTTGAGCCGCGGCGCGTTATTGGGTTTTTGGGCGGGCATTGCGGTGTTGGTGCCCTCGGCGCTTCGGCGTGTGCCTGTAAAATACCCGATCATCCTCCTCGTCGTGGCATTAGCTGCAAATGGCCTTGCCAACCTGCAATCGCGCGGGGTACTGACGGATCGATTCGATAGCGCCCTGGGTTCCATGCAGGTTTTGATGGACCCGAGTAATGGGCTCAGCGAGAGTGGTGGGTCCATCCATCAACGTTCCGTGATCTGGCATGCCTCGGCAGAGCTCCTTCGCGATGCCCCGTGGTATGGGCTGGGTCCATCGACCTTCGGTCTCGCCTATCCGGCCTATAGCCCTGTCGAAGATCTCAGTTCATTGCAGTACGTTCACAACGATTACTTACAGTTCTGGATCGAACTGGGTTATCCAGGGGTGTTATTACTGCTGTGGTTAGGACTATCGGTAATCTGGATGTTTGTGAAGGTCATTCGATCAAACGATGTGGCTGACGAGAGGCGAATTGAGGCCGCGGGCCTGTTTGCCGGTATGTTGGCTGTCGCTGCCCATAGCGTCTTTACTTACAATTTTAATATCCTCGCCATTGCAATCTTGTTTGGTTTTGTTTTAGGTCGATTCGTTGCACTGGCACCCACTCCTAGTGCGCGAGGTTGGTGCGTCAAACCTAGTGCAATCTTAGGCAAAAATGCCTTCTATGCTTTGAGCATCATCGCGTTGATGTTTCCGGTCAGCCTCTTGGCTTCTTTTGGTGTGATGGATCATTTTTATACAAAGGCTAAAGCGGCGCTGATTGCAGGGGACCTCGGCTTGGCCGAGCAATCACTCACCAGGGCCGAGCAGTTATTCGATACGTCTGATATTCAATACGCACGTGCGGTTTTATACATGGAGGCCATTCATGCTTTGCCGGGGAGCGATAGTGCACGGCGCAAACAATTCTATGAGTTGGCGAGCGGCGCATTGGAACGTACCGAGGCGGTGAATCCCTATGAGTCCAACGCCTACTTCGGCCGTGCTATGCTCTATCAGGATAATCCCCAGTTAGCCGGTAGTCAGTGGTTTGCGCGTGCGAGCGCTGCTTATCAGAAAACGCTCGACATGGACCCGCGGCATTACCCGGCAAGGCTCGCCTATGCCAAGTTGCTTGCGGGGAACGCAGAGGAAAGAAATGCTTTAGCGTTGCTCGAAGCGGGGCTTGCCTACTTGTTTCCTGACGATCCGCAGATCCTTTCCTATGCGCGTTATCTTGTAGAGCTGCGACGGGCGCAGAGTGATGTGGAAGGGGCTGAGCGCATTGAGCAGTGGATTCGTGTATGGGAACAGCATTGGCGAGATGAGGCCGCCGAGCTTTATTTTTCATCGCGTTGAAAAGTGATGTGCCCCATTCGTTGATGGTCGCGGCATGCAAATGAGGTCTGTAGTGGTTGATCAAACAGAGAGCCTAAACAGCCAAAAGGACGCGTTAAAAGGTCGCGGGTCGTATCAGGGGCACACGCTGGTGGAGCTTGTGCTTGTCTTCGTTATCATCGGGATCGTTGCCGCGTTGACGATACCGCGTTTCGCAAGCAAAGACGCATTCGAAGAGCGCGGCTTTTTTGAGGAGTCCCTGGCAGCGGTACGTTATGCTCAAAAGCTGGCTATCGTCTCAGGATGTGACGTCCATCTGAGCTTTAACAGTACCGGCTATACTGTCGGGCAATGGGCGGTCTGTGTCCCCGCCGATCACACGAATCCTGTGACGCCCGTTGGACGGCCGGGGGCAGGGCAGTTTACCAATACCGCCCCGGATAGCGTGACCATAGGTAACAGGACATTTTATTTCGACAAGATCGGTCGTCCCCGGCAGGACGATGCGAATGGAACATTAATTGTAAATCCAGCCGATCTCGTCATCACGATTGGTGCTCGCTTGATACAGGTGGAGCCAGAGACAGGCTTCGTGCGCGTGTTATGAAGCGAATCATGAATAGCCAATCTGGCATGACCTTGATCGAGCTCATCGTTGCCATGGTGGTGATTGCCATTGCCGTGTCGACGATCATATTGTTGATCAGTGATGTCACCCGTCGCAGCGCGGATCCGATGGTCCAGGAACAGGCCCATGCCATGGCCCAGTCTTATCTTGAAGAGATTATGCTTCGACCGTTTTGCGATCCGAATGATTTTGCCTCTCCCGTTGATTGTCCGACGCTGTGCGTATCGAGTGCCTGTGCCAGCTGCTCGGGTAATACCACAGATGGCGTCACAATTGAGGACCGGAGCACTTACGACGATGTCTGCGATTACGATGGCCTGACAAATAACGGCGCTACAGATCAGAATAACAACCTGATCGCAGGTTTGGAGGCGTACACGGTCACGGTCAACGTTGTTGACGATGCGACCGCTAATTTGAATGGACTTACCGGGAATGCAGGACAGTCAGTACTTGTCAACGTGACGGTATCCCACTCGGCTTTGCCTGGTGACATCGTGCTGTCCGGCTATCGGGCTAACTACTGATGAATAGATCGAAGATAGACATCGCCGGTTTCACACTTGTCGAGATGGTCGTGGTGATCCTGATCAGCGCTATTCTCGCCGCGGTTGTTGGTCTGAATATCTCACGCCCAATTGAAAGTTTTTTCGATGTGGTTCGCCGCGCCGGCCTAGTGGATATTGCGGAGACAGCATTGCGCCGCATGACACGTGAAGCGCGCCTGTCCCTGCCAAACAGCTTTCGAGTTAACACCGGTGGTACTTGCACCACGAACACGGGGACACCCGGTGTGCTCTGTGCGGTTGAATTTCTGCGTACGCTTGATGGGGCACGGTACCGGGTGCAGCTGGACGGAGGCGGCGGGGGCGTTGTCTTGAATTTTAGCGTTAATCAGCAGGACGGTGCTTCATCGTTTGATGTATTGGGCCAAATTGACAACGCTGCCAGTATCCAGCTTGGTTCGGGATCCACAGACTGTATTAATCAGGTGGCTGATTGCCTCGTGATCTTCAATACGGGGCAGCCTTCGACCGTTGCCGATGCGATCGCCGCGGGCGTCAGTACCAATGCCTATCTTGGCGCATCAACCCTATACGATGGCAATATCGCAACGATTTCTTCTGCGTCCACAACGTCACTCGGATTCGATAATAGTAACATCGGGACATGGAATTTCGGTTTTAGCTCGCCCCAGCAGCGTTTTGTCGTGGTCGACACCCCGGTAAGTTTCGTTTGTGATCCGGGCAATGGGGTTATCACGCGCTATTCGGATTATCCAATAGCCGCTGTGCAAAGTACCGCACCGGGTGGGACATCCTCGCTAGTAGCGAATAACGTAACGGCGTGCACCTTCACTTACGATGCCGGGGCACCCACCCGCGGCGCGTTAGTTACAATCGCCATTACCATTAGCGAGGAGGGCGAGGACGTGCGCTTGTTGGAGCAGATCCACGTGCCAAATACGCCATGATGAACAGCCGAGCCACGCAAAAAGGTTTTTCCATCGTTGCTGCGCTCTTCCTGATTGTTGTACTGGCGGCCATGGGGGCCTTTATGGTGACGATCAGCAGTACGCAGCAGTATACGTCGACGTTCTCGATAGAAGGATCGCGCGGGTTTTTCGCCGCGCAGAGCGGCCTGGAGTGGGCTGTGAGGACCGCATTGAACAGTCCTGCCACATTGAATTGTGGGGGGGCTGGGCCAACCTTCACCCTCTCTGGGGGCACAACCAATGGCTTTGACGTGCAGGTTACCTGTACGGTAACCGCAGTCACGGAAGGGCCAGACGTCTACTCAGTTTTTGCGCTTACGGTGTCAGTTGATAAAGGCACCGCGGGGACAGCGGACTATGTAAGCCGTGCCATCAGGGCCAATGTGACGGATGCACCCTAGCGATCGGGACTCATGGCACGAGCCTCGCGCACGGCTCGTTTGCGCAACGTTTTCCAAATCCATTTTGCTGTTTGGACCCGAAGACCCAGGCTGGCGATGCGGGCGTCATCCCATGCGCTGCGCTTTGCCGAGACGCGTATAATGAACGGCCACCTACAGAAGGCTCAATGTGCTTCAGGATCATAGTTTGATGAGCGAAACAGAGGCGCTGACTGCAGAGGATAGAAAGCGATTGGCTGTGGATTTCTGCGGTCTTCAATTCAACACACCGCTGGTACTCCTTTCGGGCTGCGTCGGGTTTGGCGAGGAGTATACGCGCGTCGTGGGGTTTTCTAACGGCGATGCCGGTGCCGTTTGTCTCAAGGGAACAACGCTTGAACCGCGACTTGGTAACGAGCCCCATCGCATTGCGGAGACGCCGCTTGGGATGCTGAATGCCATTGGTCTACAAAATCCGGGAGCCCGCAAAGTGGTGGACGAACTTCTGCCACAATTGGATTTTAAGGAGACCTGCTTTATCGCGAATGTGTCAGGCGCGACGGTGGAGGAATATGCGGAGGTCACACGTATATTTGATGATTCGCCCATCCATGCCATGGAGATCAATATTTCGTGTCCCAATGTCAAAGAAGGGGGTGTCGAGTTTGGTAATGATCCCGATATGTCCGCACGGGTCGTGGAGGCGTGCCGTGCGGCTACGACTAAGCCGCTTATTACGAAACTATCGCCCAATCAGACCGACATTACCGCGAATGCCCGCCGCTGTATGGATGCGGGATCTGATGCCTTCGCAGTGATCAACACGCTCATGGGAATGGCTATAGATATAGAAACCCGTAAACCTGTCATTGGTAACAATCAGGGTGGCCTCTCGGGCCCGGCAATCAAGCCGATTGCCTTACTCAAAGTGTACGAAGTCTATAGCGCCTGTAAAGAAACCGGCGTCCCCATTATTGGGCAAGGTGGGATCACGACAGCAGAGGATGCGCTGGAGTTTATTATTGCCGGTGCGAGTGCCGTGGGCGTTGGTACTGCCCTTTTCTACGACCCGCTGGTTTGCCCCAAGATCAACAGCGGGATCGTGGAGTATCTTAAACGCCATCATATCGGTAGCGTGGCCGAGTTAACGGGCACGCTGGTGCTTAACGAACCGGCAACGGATATCTGTACGGGTTAGTGGTCTCGGCAGGCATGCCCGTCGCGAACGGACACACGGATGAATTCGATGCACTGCTGGCGAAACTACTTCGCTTCGCTTTTTAGGCGTCGAACAAAGACTTTCATTTCCTTTGCCGCCTGGATATCACCTTTTGCTTCGGCGATGTCGATGCCAGATTGATACGTGGCTACGGCCTCGTTAACTCGCCCGGCTTGGCTGAGTGCCCTACCCAAAAGTTTCCAAGCGGCAGAGTAGTTCGGATCGAGTGTTACCGCGTTCTCAAGGTGCACAATTGCCTCGTCATCCTTGCCTTGCTTGAGGTAGGCGCTGCCTAGACTGAAACGCAGTACGGCACTGTCCTGACCCTTGGCCAGCATAGCTTCTAGGTTGTCTATAATGGTCATCGTCTCTCGAAGGACATGGGCTGAATCAGAGACCCTAGAGATCCGCCCGTTAAGTAGATTTCATTTAAGCGGCTTGAGCGCCCCAGTCATTTTCTCCAAAATGCCGGGGTCATAAGTACTAACAGCGTAAAGATCTCGAGGCGCCCCAACACCATCGCAAACATCAAGATCCATTTTGCCGTGTTACTGATACTTCCATAGTTTGCGCTGACATCACCCAGGCCGGGCCCCAGATTATTCATACAAGCGGCCATCGCGGAGAACGCCGTCACCTGATCGAGTCCCGTCGCCATCAAGAGCAGCAGCATGATGGTAAAGGCGAATACATAGGTGGCAAAAAATCCCCAGACCGCATCCATGATGCGGTCCGGCAAAGGCCTGTTTCCTATCTTAATAGGGATAATCGCGTTCGGATGGATCAGGCGTTTGATCTCTCTTAGCCCCTGTTTAAAAAGCAGCAAGACGCGGATTACCTTAAGTCCCCCTCCCGTCGAACCGGCACAGGCCCCCCCAAAGCTTGCAAATAACAGCATGACAGGAAGAAAACTTGGCCAGGCCTGAAACTCCGTCGTGGTAAACCCCGTCGTCGTGGCAATGGCAACGCTCTGGAAGATACCTTGGCGCAACGTTTCGGCGAACCCGTCATAGGTACCGGAGTAAATCAAATAAGTGCAGCTGATGACACAGACCGCCCCCAAAAGCACCAGATAGGCCTTAAACTCGGAGTCCGTCCGGTAAGGTCCAAGGCTCAATGAGCGCCATACGAGAAAATGCAGGGCAAAGTTGATTCCGGCCAGCAGCATGAAGATGACTGCGATGATCTCAATCCAGGGATTGTTGAAGTATCCGATACTGAGATCATGGGTCGAGAATCCGCCGATGGCGACCGTAGAGAAACTGTGCGCAATCGCATCGAACGTGCTCATTCCTGCCATCCAGTAGGCGGCGGCACAGATGATGGTCATGGTGAGGTAGATATACCAGAGTGCCTTTGCGGTTTCCGTTATGCGGGGCGTGAGTTTGGCATCCTTCAGTGGCCCCGGAGTCTCTGCGCGATAGAGCTGCATGCCACCAATGCCCAGCATTGGAAGAATTGCAACCGCTAACACGATGATGCCTAAACCGCCAAGCCACTGGAGTTGTTGGCGATAAAACAAGATGGAGGGGGGCAGTTCGTCGATGCCGGTCATCACCGTAGCGCCTGTCGTGGTAAGGCCTGAGATGGATTCAAAGACGGCATCGGATAAGGACATATGAATGTTTTCTGCAAGTGCGAACGGAATTGAGCCCGTGAGGCCGAGCCCCACCCAAAATAGAACAACGACGACAAACCCGTCACGGACGCGCAGTTCCTTCTTATGGGTCCTTACGGGAAGCCACAAGACAAGTCCGATCCCCAACGTCAGCAGAAACGCCGAGGTGAAGGCAGAAAGGGCACCGTCATCTGTCCACCACGCAATACCGAGCGACGGCAACAAGGTCAGGCTGAACAGCGTCAGAAACAAGCCAAGGATACGTTGAACAGTGGATAGTTGCATGCGACGGCGTGGGGAAAATTAGACAGGCGTTAGGTCGGTTGATTTCGCAGGTGGCAAGCCAGCCGGAGCGACCCGCGCTAAAGAAATGTCACCCCGACTTGGAACAGTCTTTCCACGTCGGGCACGTGTTTTTTGTCAGTTACGAGCAATATGACGTGGTCCTCCGCCTCTATCGTCGTGTCATGATGGGCGATGATGACCTCGTCTTGGCGGACGATCGCTCCGATGGTTGTTCCAGAGGGAAGCTTTATGTCTTGAATTGTCCGGCCAACGACATTGGAGGAGCTTTCATCTCCATGTGCAATGGCTTCAATGGCCTCCGCTGCGCCACGGCGCAGGGAGTGCACAACAACCACATCACCTCGGCGGATATGGGCAAGCAAGCTACCGATGGTCGCTTGTTGAGGTGAAATTGCGATATCGATGACATTGCTTTGCACCAGATCGGCATAAGCCGCACGGTTGATGATCGCCATCACTTTGCGTGCTCCTAAGCGTTTGGCCAACATCGATGAGATAAGGTTAGCTTCATCCGCGTTGGTTAGCGCGCAAAACACATCCACATTTTCAATGTTCTCTTCCAGCAGGAGCTCTTCGTCAGCCGCGTCGCCATGCAGGACAGTGGTATTGTTCAATTCTTCCGAAATCACCCGCGAGCGTTCCAGGCTATGTTCGATGATTTTGACTTGGTAG
Organism: Gammaproteobacteria bacterium; assembly: GCA_027296625.1. Lineage (NCBI taxonomy): Bacteria > Pseudomonadati > Pseudomonadota > Gammaproteobacteria > Gammaproteobacteria bacterium. Next base: position 7,727 of record JAPUIX010000169.1, read on the forward strand.
CGATCCTCCAACGCCAGTGCCAAACGCTTACCAATATTACCGCCACCGGCAAGCATGATGCGCTTGACCGGTTTTTCAAGCTTCCCCATTTCTTCCATGATCGCACGGATATATTTTGGCGCGGCAATGAAAAAAACCTCATCATCCGGCTCAATGACCGTATCGCCGTCAGGCAGAATCGGCTGGCCTTGCCTAAATATGGCGACCACCCTGGTTTCAACTCCCCGCATCTGCTGACTGATTGCGTACAGCGGATGGCCGACCAGGCCCCCGCTATAGTGGGACGCCTTAATCGCGACGAGTTGTACCTTACCGTTCGCAAAATCGAGCACTTGCAGGGCGCCGGGGAGCTCGATTAATCGCTCGATATAATCCGTCACGAGCTGCTCGGGACTGATCAGTACATCAATGGGCAAGGCCTCTTGGGCGAACAGCTGGTGATGTTTCAGATACTCAATCTCGCGGACGCGCGCGATCTTGGTAGGGGTGTGAAAGAGTGTATAGGCGATCTGACAGGCGATCATATTGGTCTCATCGCTGGAGGTGACGGCGATGATCATATCCGCATCTTGTGCGCCGGCCTTCATCAGTACTGACGGATATGAGGCCGTGCCGGTGACCGTCTGTAGGTCGAGATGATCCTGAAGTGAACGGAGGCAACTTGGTTCTTGGTCAACGACGGTGATGTCATTGGCCTCACTGCAAAGATTGGCAGCGACCGATGAGCCAACCTGGCCCGCACCAAGAATGATAATTTTCATTCTCTCACCACTTTATTATTATTTTGCCAGGAAGGATAGGGTCCCATTTGATGTTCGCCACGAGAGAGTAGAGCTTGAATCTAATGGCTCTGTATATGGAATGGTCGAACTCACTTGTTGGGAAATTTATTTTCCCAGATTCCTTAATTATCAGTTGTCGTCGGGCATGTTTTTCAGATTGATTCCGAGCATACGGAGCTTGCGGTAGAGATGCGTGCGCTCCACGTTAATTTTGTTTGCAACCTTACTCACGCTTCCACCGGTTTCTCTCAGTTGGTATTTCAGATAGGCTCTCTCGAACTGTTCCCGCGCTTCGCGTAAGGGAAGGTCGAATCCCGGCAAGCTGTCGAAGTTGGCAAGCCGCGGCGGCATGCCAAGGGTCGCTTCTACTTCATCGTTGGAGATCTCTTCTCCACTCCCCAGGATTAGCAGGCGCTGCACGAGGTTTTTAAGTTCCCTGACGTTGCCCGGCCATGAGTAAGTTCGCAGCCGATTCTGTGCCGCTACCGTAAACCGGCGGTATGGAAGGCCTTCTTGTGTGGCGAAGGAATTGACGTAGAAGTCTAAAAGCTCCGGCACATCTTCATAGTGCTCTCTGAGTGGCGGCACGCGAACCGGCACCACGTTGAGATGGTAATAAAGATCTTCACGAAATTGCCCCACACGTACCTCGTCATCCAGATTGCGGCTCGTTGCAGCGACTATCCGGACATCGGTAACGACAGACTCTAGCCCACCCACGCGGGAAAATGCGCGATTGTCGATGGCACCGAGAAGCCTCGCTTGCAGAGCAAGATCCATGTCCACGATATCCTTGAGAAACAAGGTGCCTCCGGTTGCCTGCTCCAGATAGCCGTAGTGCACCTTCCCATCTTCCTCACTGCCAAAGAGCTCAGCCGCGGCATTTTCCTTCGCAAATTCAGCGACGCCGATCGTGACAAACGGGGCCCCACTGCGATTGCTATTGGTATGTAGGTAGCGTGCGACGAGTTCTTTTCCGCTGCCAGATTCACCCATAATCAGCACCGACGTGTTGTGCTGCGCGATACGCTTTACCTGATCACGAAGTTGCTGCGTGGCCGCACTTTTGCCGATCGGCTCGTTGATGGGTTGTGCGTGGTGACGAAGCCGAATGTTCTCACGTTGCAGCGATACAGATTCCAGCGCGCGCCTTACTGCGAGTAGTAGCTTTGCAAGCGACAATGGTTTCTCGATGAAATCATAAGCGCCGAGCCGGATCGCTTCCACGGCAGTCTCAACGCTGCCATGGCCCGACATCATGATGACCGGAATATCCATGCCCCCGTCTTCTGTCCATTCCTTGAGTAGCGTGATGCCGTCAACATCTGGCATCCAAATGTCCAGCAGGACCAAGTCAGGGCGCCGAGTGCGCCACGCTTGTCGGGACCGTTCACCGTTCTCGGCAACGCTGACATGGAAACCCTCATCTTCCAGGATTTCCTTGACCAGACTGCGAATGTCTGGCTCGTCATCAACAACGAGAATGTGATCAGGTGTCATACGGCGTCCTTACGAATGTGACGTACCGACGTTGAGATGCTTTGCTTGTGTGTTACCAGCAGTCGGATGATGGCACATGCACCAACTCCATTTTGATTATTTTCTAGCCATACAACACCACCGTGCTCCTCAACGATTTTTTTGACTATGGCGAGGCCTAATCCGGTCCCCTTGGTTTTGGTTGTCACATAGGGTTCGAAAACTTGCCCCAGAATCTCGTTCGGGATCCCAGGCCCGTGGTCTTCAATGCGTAGTTCTACGAAGCGTAGGTTAGCTTCCTGCAAGCAGCGTGTGCTGATCGTTAAATAAGGTGGTGTTGCCCGGTCGTATGCTTCGAGTGCGTTATTGAGCAAGTTATTCAGTACCTGCCGCAACCGGTCGGCGTCGGCCTCAATCAGGGGCATATCTTGCTCTAGACGCACTTCGAACTGTGCTGTGCGATCAACGTTTCGGTAAAGATCCAAAACTTCTTTAATCAAGCGATTAAGATCCATAGGCTCCGGACGCATTTGTGGCGTGCGCGCGTACTCAGAGAAGGTATTAACCATATCCTGCATAGTCTCGACCTGTTGAATGATGGTGTGGGTGAGATGGTCAAGCACTTCAGAGTCTTTTCGATCCATGGTTTTGAGATATTTGTGGCGCAGGCGCTCCGCGGCGAGCTGTATGGGCGTCAGAGGATTTCTAATCTCGTGTGCGAGGCGCTGCGCCACCTCACTCCAGGCGGCGTCTCTTTGGCCTTGTATTAGAGCGGTGATGTCGTCGAAGACGATAATGTAGCCTGCTTGACCCTGCGTATAGCTTGGTAAGGAGGTGCCACTGCACATGAGCACTTGACGTCCGCTGGTGCCGAACAGAATGACTTGTTCACGCCAGTCGCCAGCTGTCTCTTCAAGGTGCGGATCAACTGCATCTTTAAATTGCTGCAAGTAAGGATGTTGCGCGCAAATACTCGTAAGGGTTTTGCTGAGTAGGAACTCTATGGGGAGACCTAGGATCTGGCCGGCGCTAGCGTTTGCCGTTCGCAGGTGCTTATCCTGATCAAATGTCATAACGCCAGATGACAGGCGGCCGAGTACGGCCTCGAGGTATGCACGCTGCGCCTCAGCTTCCTCTTGACTTTGTCTTGCTTCATCGCGTGCGTGTGCAATCTTGCGGGTCATTTCGTTGAATGATTCGACCAGAAATCCCATTTCATCCCTACTTGGAACGGGCAGATGGGTACTGTAATCACCATCTGCCACAGCCTTGGTCCCTTCAGCTAAATCGCGGATGGGGGCAACTAACCGGCGTGCCGAATAGAACGCCGCCCACACGGCACTGAAGATACTGAATAGCAAGACCAGTGTTAGCGTCATCACGAAACTAATCTTAAGCTGTTCCCGAAGGTAGGCGAGTTCCTTATATTTGGTATAGGAAGACTGCACGTTATCCGCTAGTTTATTCATATGTTCTGGCACTGAGACTAAAGCCTGTAAAATCCGGGGCTCGATCTCCATCGCCAGCTCGGGCACGTTAACTGCGACCCGGATGTGCAACCCAGCATCTCCGATGGTGTCGAGACCGATATAACTCTTGCCCTGAATCAATTGAAGTAAAATCGTCTCATTCGGGCTGTTGGGGACAAACTTGGTTGAATCGCTAATGCTTGAAGCAATGATTCCGCCCTTACGGTTCAGTAGGGTGACCTCTTCGGCACCGAACCGGTTTCGGAGATCGTTTACATGGATTGCGGCATTGGCGTTTGATATTTCAGTGAACTCTTCAGCAATCTGTTCCGCGTCTTTGAGCAATTCGCGCATGCGCATATCTAACGCCCTGCGACTGAGTTCTAGTGAGTCGTCTAGTGCCTGTTCGATGCGTACATCGAACCAGCTATCGATTCCTCGGCGGAGGAAGTCTAACGAAAAATAGTAGACGACCAACACAGGAGTTACAGCGAGCACCGTAAACATAGCCACCATCCGCATTGTCATGCGAGACCCGGGTTGGTGCTGCCGATACTGGCGGATTAGCCGCTGGATATTGATACCAATGAGGACAACCAGGGTCAGCAAGCCGAACGTGTTGAACAGTAATAAGAAGGAGTACAGCCCTGCGAATCGAGTAGAATTTTGTGTCGCATCACTCATCATAATGAGGGAGCCAAGCAACAACAGGAAAAGCGCAAAGGCGGAAAACAGGACGGTGTTACTGCGCTGATTCATGGCGCGATCGTCCACTCGTACCACGGGCTCGATAAACGCCACGTAGATGACACGTACGCCATCGGTCTCATCGGTGCGGGTAAGGCCTCAATGTCCAAACGTGCCCGCATCCGACCAATGTATCGATATCCGCCCTGGATCATATTGCTTGGAAGCAGGGGGTACCCGACGACTTTGCCCAGTGCATGCGTCGCGTGATCCAATGACAAAAAGTGTTGTTGGAATCCACTATTTTGGTCGATCAACAGATAGTGATTCGTCAGCGCGTGCCGATCCAGCCGGTAGACTTGCTGTGTCTTGGCCACTGTTGCATCCCATAGATAGTCTCGCTCACGTTCGACTTTGGCATCAATAACAATGTATAGGGGAACGCCGTGGTTTAATGCATTAAGGGCTTCATTGCCCAAGTCAAACTTTATGTTGGCATCTAAAAGGTACGTCTTGTCCACCAATCGCGTGCTGGCCTGTTCGATCGTAATCTCTGCGGCGATGGCACTGGCCGCTGCGCACACACCAAGCAGCGAAAGGAAAATCCGCCTAACGGAGAGCTGGGATAGCATGGGGAAATAGCTAGGCTTTTTGCAAACAGGCATAGAAGAACCCATCCATATCGTCTTCCCCCGGGAGGATCTGACGGCCTACACGGGTAGGACGTCCCCAACTGGCTTGAATCGTTTGCAGCCGGGCATCTGGGTGTTGCCGGAGAAAATGTTCGATCTGTGCGTCATTTTCCTCGGCTAAGACGGAGCAGGTCGCATACAGCAGCTTACCGGTGCTTGTGAGGAGCGGCCAAAGGGCCTCAAGTAGCTGGCACTGCAATTTCGTCACGGACCTGACATCCTCCTGCCGTCGTAACGTTTTTATGTCCGGGTGTCGCCGGATGACGCCCGTCGCTGTGCAGGGGCTGTCCAGTAAGATACGGTCAAAACACTTCTTATTCCACCACTTAGATGGATGGCTGGCGTCGCCCAGTACGATCTCCGGGGTTTGCCGACATCGCCTGAGCGTCTCCTCAAGGAGCTGCATCCGTTCCCTATCGGCCTCAAGCGCCGTCAGGGAACCAATGGCAGGCTCCGTCTCAAGGATATGGGTGGTTTTGCCGCCCGGGGCGGCGCAGGCGTCAAGCACATGCTGCCCGGGCTTCAGTTCCAATAGCGGTACCGCGAGCTGAGCGGCCGCGTCCTGAACAGAGACCCGGCCCGACTCAAAACCGGGCAGCTCGCGAACCGCGACCGGCGCTTCCAGCACGATGGCATCAGGCGCATGCGCTGCGAGCCTCCCTTCGAAGCCTGAACGCGCCAGTTCGCTCAAATAGGCGTCGCGGGCGCACTGCTGGCGGTTCACACGTAGCGTGAGCGGGGGACGTTGGTTGTTGGCCTCAGCGATCTGTTGCCAATCGTCGGGCCAGGCGGTCCGGAACGCATCTAGAAGCCATTGGGGGTGTGCATAAAGGGCTTCAGACGATTGCGCAAGCTTTATTAGTAAGCGATCACTCTCTCTCAGATATCGGCGGAGGATAGCATTGATAAGCGGGCCTGCCCATGGCTTGGTGAGGAGTTGGGCCGCTTCTACGGTCGCTGAGACGGCGGCATGGGCGGGTGTCTGCAGCTCGTCAAGCTGATAGAGCCCGATCAGCAAGAGGGCGCGAACGTCCAAGTCTTTTGGCTTCAAAGGCCGATCGAGCAGCAGGCCCAACAGAAAATCCAGACGCGGCAACCAACGCAACACCCCATAACAAAGTTCCTGCGTAAATGCGCGTTCCCGGGTGTCCGGCACGGGCGTGAGATATCGTGACAATGTGCTCGACAAGGAGCGGCCTTGGCCCATGACCTCAGCGAGGATACGTGCAGCGACCGCGCGCGCAGCCGACGGCTGGAGGGAGGTGCGACCCGGTTGAGAAACCTCTGTGCGCTCAGCTGTCACCGTAAGCCTCAATCCAGCCTTATCTCGCCGGGGTGGCAAAGTCCGGATGGGCGTTCAGAAAGTCCCGTGCCGAGATGGGTCGCTTTCCCGGCACTTGCACCGTGACGAGCCGCACGACGCCATCACCCGCAGCCACATCGATGCCTGCCATGGATGTGCCGATGACAGTCCCCGGTGGCAGTTTGTGTGTCTTATCAAGCGCTGTGGCCTCCCAGACCCGCAGGTCGAGGGTGTTGAGTGTGGTATGGGCGACTGGCTTCGGGTTGAACGCCCGTATCATTCTCTCGATCTCCGCTGCCGGTTGTGCCCAATCAAGTTCAGCCTCTGATTGGGTGATCTTGTTCGCATAGGTCGCAAGGCGCTCGTCCTGGGGCATTGGGCGTATGGCGCCGGCAGCGTAGTGGTCTAGCGTCCGGATTAGACACTCAGCGGCGCGTTGGGCGAGCCGGTCGTGCAGCGATTTCCCGGTGTCATAGGGGCGGATAGCAACCCGGGCCTGCGCCAGGATCGGCCCTGTGTCCAACTCTTCGTCCATCTGCATGATGGTGATCCCGGTCTCCGTGTCGCCTGCCAGAATGGCACGCTGAATGGGGGCGGCGCCGCGCCAACGCGGCAATAAGGAGGCATGCACGTTGATGCACCCATGCTGCGGTGCATCAAGTACAGGCCGGGGTACGATCAGGCCGTAGGCCACCACAACCATGAGGTCAAGCGCGGCCAGTTGCTCTTCAATGACCTTTTCTCGCAGGGTTTTGGGTTGATACAGCGGCAGGGCACGGGATGTTGCCAGCGCCTTAACGGGGCTGATGCGCAAGTGCCGTCCGCGCCCCGCCGGGCGGTCGGGCTGCGTGTAGACAACTGCAATCTCGTGTGGGCTCTCTTCAATCAGCGCCCACAATATGGCAGCGGCGAATTCGGGAGTGCCTGCGAATGCAAGACGTAAGGCCCGCTGGCTCACAAGACCTGGCGCGGCAACTGATCCCTCTTGCCCAGTTTCTTCCGAATGCGTTGGCGCTTTAAGGCCGAGAGGTAGTCAATAAACAACGTCCCGTTGAGATGGTCTATCTCATGCTGGATGCAGACCGCAAGCAGCCCATCCGCATCGAGTTCAAATGGCTCACCGTTCAGATTCATTGCCTGCACGGTGACCTTTTCTGCGCGCTCCACGAGTTCAAATACGCCGGGAACGGACAGGCACCCCTCTTCCATCTGTTCAACCCCATCACGCCGCACGATCTCGGGGTTGATAAAATACAGGGGGCTGTTCTTCTCCTCGGAAATGTCAATGACCACGACTTGCTTGCTGACGTTTACCTGGGTTGCGGCCAAACCGATGCCCACAGCGTGATACATGGTTTCCAGCATGTCGGCTGCAAGGGAGCGGATCTCGTCGGTGACCGCTGCGACGGCCTCGGCCCTGTTTCGAAGGCGCGGATCGGGGTAGTGCAAAATGTCGAGTATGGCCATTCTGGCGCCGTTTTTGCTGGGGATCTGGCTATTAACCCACTGATAGTATATAGGAAAATCGGATCCTGCTGGCAATGGTGCGGCCATTGGAGGTCGCCGTCAATTTCTGCTAGACTTTTTGCGAAACCACATTAAAGTCTTACCGTAAGGGTATTGACATGTCGAATAAAAACCTCTTGGCACTGGTGGCCGCGTTGGTGGCTCTGCCGATTGTCGCGGCGACACCCGAGTTAGATCCGAATCACCCGGACCGGTATGTGGTTCAAAAGGGGGATACGCTTTGGGACATTTCCGATCTGTTCCTTGTTGACCCCTGGCTCTGGCCTGAGATCTGGCAAGTTAATCCCCAGATCGAGAATCCACACCGCATTTATCCCGGCGATGTGATCTCTTTGACCTATGAAGATGGGCGCCCGATTCTGCGTGTTGAGCGGCGGGAGGTGGCTGCGCCCGGGGTGGCCCGGGTTGAGGGGCGGGATGTGAAATTGTCCCCGAGCATTCGTTCGATCGAGCGTGAGAGGGCTATCCCGACCATTCCTTTGGACGCGATCAGGCAGTTTCTAACTCACCCATTGGTGCTCACCGATGATGTGTTGGACGGCGCGCCCTACGTCGTATCCAGTTATGAGCAACACCTGATTGCGGGCGCCGGTGACACGGTCTACGTGCGGGGCCTCGAAGATGATGGGCAGACTCGCTATGGCGTCTACCGGAAAGGTGCGCCTTTACGAAATCCGGGCGCTAGGGAGGAAGACGTCCTTGGATACCAAGCGGTGTACGTGGCCGATGGCGTACTGACCCGCCATGGCGATCCCGCTAGCGTGTTTATCACCCAGTCAGATCGTGAAATCTTGGTGGGTGACAGGGTCCTTCCCGTCGTGGAAGAGGGTTCGTTCAGCGCCGCTTTCATGCCCCACGCGCCACAGTATGCGGTTGAAGGGAATATCATTTCTGTCCTTGATGGCGTTTCGCAGATTGGCCAGTACCAAATCGTTGCATTGAATGTTGGGCAAAATGATGGTGTTGATGTGGGCACGGTGCTCCGTATCTATCAGAGTGGGCAGGTGGTGCGTGACTACGGTGGCAAGCGCCAAGAAAGGCAGCGGGCGATCGAATTTGAACACGAGCCGGCCCCGGTTGACAGTTTGCTGGCGAATGTGTTTAACGATTTACACGATAATTGGCGCGCTTTCATAAATATGGGTGAAAGAGGCTCTGTTGAAGTGGAATTGCCTGAGGAGCCAGCCGGGGTGTTAATGGTCTTCCGGACCTTCGACCGAGTCAGTTATGGGCTCATAATGGCGGCCACAACGCCTATCCATATCTACGATACGGTGCGAAATCCGTAGGCGGAAGTGCGCGTGTGTGGCACGGACGCGCACCGCTTGAATCTCAACATAGCTAATGTCACTGCCGTTGCAAGGCGCCGACGAGCGCCGCTACTGGCTTGCATTACACCGGGCGCCCGGCATCGGTGCGCTGACCTTTAGACGACTGCTGGCGCAGTTTAACACCGCCCGTGATATCTTGGGCGCCGAGCGTTCAGCGTTACAGGCGTGCGGCATAAAGGGCGATTCCCTCGATTATTTGAAGCGCCCTGACTGGACCCGTGTCGATGCGGATCTCGAGTGGCTCGCCGCTCCCGGACGCCACCTGTTGACGCTTGCCGACGATGCCTATCCGCTACTCTTGCGGGAACTTCCCGATCCGCCGCCCGTCTTGTTTATCGAAGGTGAGCCCGGAGTCCTTTCGAGCATTCAGTTGGCCATCGTCGGCAGCCGGAATCCAAGTGCCGGCGGCAGAGAGACTGCCTATCAGTTTGCCAAGGAACTTGCTTCCATCGGCGTGACGGTAACCAGCGGCCTTGCGCTTGGAATCGATGCAGCAAGTCACCAAGGTGCCTTGGCCGGCAATGGCGTCACCGTCGCCGTTGCGGGGACGAGCCTTGACCGGGTATATCCTGCAAAACATAAGGACCTTGCTCACCGCATAGCTGAGAGCGGTGCACTCGTGTCAGAATTTCCGCGGGGTACGGCTGCGCACGCGGAGAACTTTCCTCGCAGGAATCGCGTCATCAGCGGGTTAAGTGTGGGTACGTTGGTGGTTGAAGCGGCAAAGAGAAGTGGATCCCTTATTACGGCGCGCCATGCCATGGACCAAGGCAGGGAAGTCTTTGCCATACCCGGATCGATTCATAGTCCTCTTGCGCGTGGTTGCCACGCCTTGATTCGCCAAGGTGCTAAGCTGGTGGAGACAGTGCAAGATATTTTGGAAGAGCTAGGACCGCTTGCACAGGTGGTTACATCATCGCCTAAACTGTCTGAGGATATTAACAATGTTAAAGACGAACTCGATGCGGAATACAAACGTTTGCTGGAGAATGTGGGCTATGAGCCTACGTCTGTTGATACGCTTGTTGAACGAACCGGATTGACGGTCAATGTGGTTTCATCCATGCTGTTGATTTTGGAACTGCGTGGTTATATTACTTCTCAGCCGGGCGGAACATACGCCCGCAGTGCATTGAGGGGCTAAAATGAAGGAAACCGTGCTTGACGTTCTGATGTATCTCTTCGAAAATTATATTGAAGATGAAATTGAATTTGCGCCTGACGAGGCATCCCTTAAGTTGGAGCTAGAAGACGCTGGTTTTGGAGATGTGCAGGTCAACATGGCGTTTGATTGGCTGGAAAGTTTGGCTGAGCAAAAAGAAAACTTGCTTACACAGAAACTGTCAGACACCCCGTCGGTGCGGATCTTTACTGACAAGGAAAAGGAAAGGCTTGACGTTGAGTGCCGCGGGTTCCTAGTGTTCTTAGAGCAGGTCGGCGTGTTGGATGCGCACGATCGAGAGCTTGTGGTTGATCGGGTGATGGCCTTGGGGACGGATGAAATTGACCTTGGACAATTAAAGTGGGTGATATTAATGGTGCTGTTTAATCAGCCGGGTAAGGAGGCCGCTTTTACTTGGATGGAAGACATTGTTTTAGATGATCTGGGCGGGACTGTGCACTAATAGCCGCGGGGGCCGCGAATGGCTCAGAGACGCTTTATCCGCGCCTCCTTTGTTTGAGGGAATTAATCAATCTCAGCGAATCTTGAGTATCCATGAGTAAAAATCTGGTCATTGTGGAATCGCCTGCTAAGGCGAGAACCATTCAGCGATATCTTGGCAAGGACTACGAGGTGCTCGCGTCCTATGGGCATGTGAGGGACTTGTTGCCCAAAGAAGGTGCCGTAGACACGGAGAATAGCTTCGTGATGCACTATGAAATTATTGAGAAAAATGCAAAGTCGATTGATGCGATCACTCGCGCCATGAAGAAAGCCGATGCGCTTTACTTGGCAACGGACCTGGACCGGGAAGGAGAGGCAATTTCGTGGCACGTCTGTGAAGTTTTGAAAGAGAGAAATGTTCTCGATAGCAAAACTGTACACCGTGTCGTTTTTCACGAGATAACCAAGGATGCGATTGATGAGGCGATTCAACATCCCCGCGACATCTCCATGGATCTCGTGAACGCCCAGCAGGCCCGCCGTGCTTTGGACTTTCTAGTCGGCTTCAATTTGTCTCCCCTATTGTGGAAAAAGGTGCGGCGTGGCCTCTCGGCGGGCCGTGTACAAAGCCCGGCGTTGCGCTTGATCGTGGAACGCGAAGAGGAGATCGAAAAGTTCAAAGCGCGCGAGTATTGGTCTATCGAAGCCGATGTCAAACATGAGGCCGTCGCATTTATTGCAAAGCTTGTGCGCTATCAGAATGAGAAGCTAACCCAATTTGCAATCACCACAGCAGATCAGGCGCAAGCGGCCAAGGATGTTCTATGGGAGGCCGCAAGATCGCATGGTGGCGACTCAAGTCTAGATGGACAGCCAAGCGAACATAGGCTCCGCGTTAGCTCTGTCGATAAGAAAAAACGAAAGCGCAATCCTGTTGCACCATTTATCACCTCAACATTGCAGCAAGATGCGGCCCGCACGTTAGGATTTACAGCGCAGCGAACGATGCGGACTGCACAACAATTGTACGAAGGGATTGAGATCGCTGACGGTTCAGTGGGGCTCATCACATACATGCGTACTGACTCTGTCAACCTCGCGCAGGAAGCTGTGAAAGAGCTTCGCGCGTTTATTGCAGATCAGTACGGTTTCGACAAGCTGCCTTCACAGCCACCAAAGTACAAGACGAAGGCCAAGAATGCCCAGGAGGCGCACGAGGCAATTCGGCCAACGTCAGTACGACGGATCCCGGATCAGGTCAAGTCTCAGCTCACGAGTGAGCAGCTAAAACTCTACACATTGATATGGAAACGCACCGTGGCCTGCCAAATGATCCATGCGACTATCGATACGATGAGTATCGATCTTGAGTGTGGAGAGGGAAACATTTTTCGTGTCACTGGGTCAACGGTTGTCGATCCAGGTTACATGATTGTGTACCAG
>JAPUIX010000170.1 GCA_027296625.1 Gammaproteobacteria bacterium
AGTAAGGTTGGTGCTTGATCGCTCGTTGTTAGCACGGAGCGAGCTGTCTAAGCAATCACCCTTGAGCATGTAAGAGGGGATCAGTGACACGCGTTGGCTGTGTCTGAGGGAAGTGAATCGCAACGAGCTCGCCTTGGGTGCGCTTTAGAACTGTTATAGTGATGGCGAACTCCAAATCTGTGTGCGTATATATTGGTGAGGAACTTAGAAGGTATAGTTTTGGAGATGACCATCCGTTCAACTCTCAGCGCCTCGATGCATTCGCACAAGCACTCACTGGCGCTGGCCTCGACCAGCAGGTTCGATTGTGTAAGCCCATCAAGGCAGAAAGAGCTACGATCGAACGATTTCACACAGCCCAGTATGTTGACCGGGTCATTCATCAATCGGCAACGGGTAAGGGTTTTTTGGATCTGGGCGATACGCCGGCGTTTCCAGGCGTTTATGAAGCGGCTTCATATGTTGTGGGAAGCACGTTGGATGCCCTTGATAAGATCATGGCAGGTGATTGTCGACGTGCCTTTGTACCCATCGGAGGCTTGCATCATGCACGAAGGGATTCGGCTGCAGGGTTCTGCGTCTTTAACGATTGTGGTGTGGCGATTGAGACACTGCAGTCAACTTATGGGCAGAGCCGCATTGCCTATGTAGATATCGACGCACATCATGGTGATGGTGTGTTTTACGCATTCGAAGACAATCCTCAATTATTCTTTGCTGACATACATGAAGATGGTCGCTACCTCTACCCTGGGACAGGAAATGCCGACGAGACAGGTCGAGGGGACGCCGTTGGAACTAAACTAAATATTCCGATGCCGCCCTATTCGACGGATGAGCAGTTTATGCTTGCATGGGAACGCGTCGAAGCATTTCTTCACGAAGCGCAGCCTTCTTTTATATTGCTTCAGTGTGGAGCTGACAGTGTGGCTGGCGACCCGATAACCCATTTGCAATATTCACCCAACGCCCATGCGCATGCGGCCAAGCAGCTGTGTCGATTGGCTGATCAATATTGTAGAGGTCGCGTGCTAGGAATGGGCGGCGGTGGCTACGATCACAATAATATTGCCCGCGCATGGACGGCGGTTGTCAGCGCCTTTTTTGAACACGACTGACAATGCGCCTCTCATTAAATTGGGCGCCATGTCGGGCGCGCTATGAGCCCCCGGTGACTTGGTTAATGAAGATCGACACCGGTCTGCTATACACGAGCCGCCATTCTCTGATAGTCTTATATAGGTTGCTTTTCATGAAATTTGTCCTTTGTTGACAGACTCTTACGCGTGTTGGTGTTTTTAAAATGCGGCAAGGGATGTCGGCCTACAAGTCTTGCTAATTAATGGAAAAGAGAGAGCTAACATGTTCACAAGAGACATGCAGATCGCGGGTTTTGATGATGAGCTATTCCGTGCCATCGAAGGAGAAAATAAGCGCCAGGAAGAGCATATTGAGTTAATCGCCTCTGAAAACTACGCGAGTCCCCGCGTTCTGGAGGCGCAGGGCTCTGCTCTAACCAACAAATACGCTGAAGGATATCCCGGAAAGCGCTACTACGGCGGTTGCGAATTCGTTGATATTGCCGAACAACTCGCCATCGACCGAGCAAAAGAGCTATTTGGGGCAGATTTCGCGAACGTACAACCGCATTCGGGATCCCAGGCCAACGGTGCCGTTTATCTTGCCCTGATCCAACCTGGGGACACGATCATGGGGATGAGCTTGGCGGATGGTGGTCACCTGACCCATGGAGCGAAGGTGAATGTCTCCGGCAAGATCTACAATTCAGTTCTCTATGGCCTCAACGCAGACACTGACGAAATTGATTATGATGAGGCAGAAAGATTAGCAGTCGAGAACAAACCCAGGTTGATCATGACCGGATTTTCAGCGTATTCACGCATATTGGATTGGCAGCGATTTCGCGACATTGCGGACAAAGTGGGTGCCTACCTTGTTGCTGACATCGCCCATGTTGCTGGTTTGGTAGCTGTCGGGCTTTACCCGAGCCCGGTACAGATTGCAGATGTCACTACAACCACTACTCACAAGACACTGAGAGGACCGCGTTCAGGACTCATCCTCGCTAAAAGCAATCCGGATATTGAAAAGAAGATCAACTCCATGGTATTCCCCGGATATCAGGGCGGGCCGTTAATGCATGTCATTGCAGGGAAGGCGGTGGCGTTTAAGGAAGCGATGCAGCCCGAGTTCAGGAAGTATCAACAGCAAGTGATGAACAATGCAAAGGTCATGGCCAATACGTTCATGCAGCGAGGATACAAGGTGGTGTCCGGAGGCACAGATAACCATCTGTTTCTGGTCGACCTGATCGATAAGGGAATTACCGGAAAGGAGGCAGACGCCGCATTGGGTCAGGCTTATATCACAGTAAACAAGAATGCGGTGCCCAATGATCCACAGTCACCATTTGTGACTAGTGGAATTCGTGTAGGGACACCTGCCATGACGACACGCGGATTCAAAGAGAACGAAGCGAAAGAGCTAGCAGGTTGGATGTGCGACGTGCTAGATAACGTTCGAGACGAAGCCATGATCCAGCGAGTGAAGAAACTGGTGCTCGAAATCTGCAAGGAGTTTCCAGTTTACGGCGGCGTAGGTCACAAAGAGGATCGAGAAGCAGGCGCTGTGTGACATCTCAAGTCACCGCTGCAATTGTGGTTCGAAAGATGATTTAAACAGTTTGGCGACCGTAATGAGAACCGGCGCACGTTCTGTGTCCATAGGCGAACAGCCAATCAGCGATCCCGACTCCTAATTCCATAATCTGTTACCATTGACTCTTAACCTCCGAGACACACTTTAGATTGTATGCGCTGTCCGTTTTGCGGCGAGTTTGAGACTCGGGTTATTGATTCCCGTGTTGTCGGTGAAGGTGATCAAGTGCGCCGCCGCCGAGAGTGCACTGGCTGCAACGAGCGGTATACGACCTATGAATCCGCCCAGCTGAGTTTGCCTCGAATCGTCAAATCGGACGGTCGGCGCGAGCCGTTTCAAGAAGAAAAGCTCCGGGGAGGCATATTGCGCGCCATTGAAAAGCGACCTGTGAAGATGGAGCGTGTGGAAGTCGCGATCTCAAAAATCAAGCACCGTTTACGCGCTAGTGGCGAGCGTGAGATTAAGTCACGCAAGGTCGGTGATTTGGTCATGGAGCAATTGAGTACGATGGATCGGGTTGCTTACGTCCGCTTCGCTTCTGTGTATCGTAGTTTTGACGATGTAAGGGCTTTCCTTGAGGAGATTGAACGTCTTGAGAATGAGTTGCCACCAGAGCTGAAGGAGAATCAGCTAGACCTGTTGCCAGGGGATGGTGACAAGCGTTGAACTGGACGGTCGCTGATCACCGCTACATGGCCCGTGCCCTGCAGCTTGCTGGGCGTGGCCTCTATACGGCGCATCCCAATCCTCGCGTCGGCTGTGTATTAGTCAAGGAAGGCGTCGTCGTGGGCGAAGGCTGGCACGAATCTCCGGGGGGACCCCACGCCGAGATCCACGCCCTCAATGCCGCCGGAGACGAAGTCCGCGGAGCCACCTGCTACGTTACCTTCGAACCCTGTCCCCACCATGGCAAGACGGCCCCGTGTGTTGATGCGCTCGTCGCAGCCGGCGTCTCCCGTGTCGTCGCTTCCATGCTGGATCCCAACCCGAAGGTCCACGGCCAAGGCCTGGCGCGCCTGGCGGATGCGGGTATTACCGTCGAAGAGGGCCTCTTAAAGGGTGAAGTCGAGCGATTAAACGCAGGGTTTGTTATGCGCATGCGCCACGGCAGGCCCTTTGTCCGATGTAAGCTGGCAATGAGTATCGATGGCCGAACCGCGCCGGCATCGGGCAAAAGCCAGTGGATCACATCCCAGGAAGCGCGCACAGACGTGCAGCGGCTGCGCGCGCGCAGTTCTGCCATTGTGACTGGCATCGGTACGGTGCTGGCTGATGACCCCGCCCTGACGGTGCGTGACACAGCCTCATTGCCTCCAGGACGCCAGCCGTTACGTGGAGTTATCGACTCTAAACTTCGGATGCCAAAGGCGGCGCGCATGTTGGGCCTGCCAGGTCAGACGTTAGTGATGACAACCTCAAATGACCTGCCACAATGGGAGAAACTGACCGCATCCGGAGCTGAGGTCGTTCAGATCACGGAGCGCAATGGTCACGTCGACCTGCCAAGTGCCCTAATGTATCTGGCGGGGTTAGAGGTCAACGAGGTATTACTGGAAGCTGGCGCCACACTGAGTGGAGCGATGTTACAGAATGGTTTGATTGACGAGATAGTGCTGTATGTTGCACCTATCTTTTTGGGAGATGCCGGGCACGGCTTATTCCGCCTGCCTAGCCTTGATACACTGGGCGAGCGTGTCGAAGTCGACGTCATTGACATGCGTATGATTGGACGCGATCTGCGCCTTACAGCGCGTGTCGCAAGGTAGGGCCACAAGCATAGAGACAGTTTGAGTTCGTTTTCATGTTTACGGGCATCATAGAAGCGATTGGTACCATTGCTGCGATAGAATCGAAAGGTGTCGATCAGTTGATACGCATCCGTACCGGGAAGCTTAAGCTCTCCGATGTTAGGGTAGGAGACAGCATTGCTGTGAGTGGTGTCTGTCTGAGTGTGGTGCATCGCTTTGATGACGGTATTGGAGCAGACGTCTCAGCGGAGACCCTTTCTCGAACGACTCTGGGCGCATTGGAAGTCGGTAATCTCGTGAATTTGGAATTGGCATTAACCCTCGCAGGTCGTATCGGTGGGCATCTGGTTACCGCCCATGTCGACGGGATCGGAACAGTGATTGAATGCGCGAATGACGGGCGTTGCGTTCGCTTGTCTGTCAATGCCCCTCATGCGTTGGCAAGATACATCAGTGAAAAGGGCTCCGTGTGCGTGGATGGTGTAAGCCTAACTGTCAATGGTGTCCGCGGTGCCACGTTTGACGTTTATCTTATCCCCCATACCCTGGAACAAACGACATTTGATCGGCTTCTGATCGATCAAATGGTCAACATTGAGGTCGACATCATCGCACGTTATCTAGAGCGACTGCTGCTAGGAGAGCGCGCGGCAACTGTTGACGGTGGCTCAATGACACTACAGTTTCTTGCCGAACACGGCTTCACTAATAATCCACTTTCCTCATCCGGTGACAAGTAACAGTCTATTCCTTTCAAGTGCCTAGGGGAAACTGATAAAGTAACCGATTATAATTGCTCCGATCGGCCAATTTGTGGCACAGGTGTTTTTTACGAGTATCGCAATGATATGTCTTTAAACGCAACAGAAGAGATTATTGAGGACATTCGTCACGGAAAGATAGTCGTTATTGTGGATGACGAAGATCGTGAGAACGAGGGCGATCTATTGATGGCGGCAAGCTGCGTGCGGCCAGAGGACATCAATTTTATGGCCCGTTTTGGACGCGGTCTCATTTGTCTCACCTTAACTCGTGAGCGGTGTAAACAGTTACGATTGCCGCTGATGGTGGGTGATGCCTATGCCAGCCGCTCGACGAATTTTACGATCGCGATCGAGGCGGCAGAGGGCGTAACGACTGGTATATCAGCGGCCGATCGGGCGCTGACAATACGGGCGGCCGTCAAGGCTGATGCCAAACCGTCTGATTTGGTGCAACCTGGGCACGTGTTTCCACTGATGGCGCAGCCGGGCGGCGTGTTGAGGCGGGCGGGTCACACAGAGGCTGGCTGTGACCTTGCGAGACTTGCCGGTTTCGAGCCTGCTGCCGTGATCGTCGAAATCTTGAAGGAAGACGGCTCTATGGCGCGACGACCCGATCTGGAAGCGTTTGCTAGTGAACATGGTCTGAAGATTGGGACGATTGCTAACCTAATTCATTTTCGCATTCAAAATGAAAAGACCGTTGAACGAGTTGCCGACTGCTTTTTACCGACAGAGTACGGCGAGTTTAAACTTGTCGCCTATCGTGACAGCGTTCAGAATGATGTGCATTTGGCCATGATTAAAGGCAAGATCAGTAAGGATAAGCCGACGCTTGTTCGAGTGCATCTTCAAAATCCCATATGCGATCTGACCGGGAGTCTGCGCGAAGATTGTGGTTGGCCACTCCGCAATGTATTACAACGGATTGCAAAGGAAGAGGCCGGAGTGATTGTGATCTTGTGTAACCAAGTAGAGCCGCCAGATCTGATCAGCCAAATTAATAGTTATAAGTGGCAAGATAATCGGGAGGATCTCCCGCACAAACCCAATACTAAGGACTTACGCACGATTGGACTCGGCGCCCAGATACTATCTGACCTAGGTGTCCGAAAGATGCGAGTTTTGAGTGCTCCTAAGAGGATCCATGCTATTTCGGGATTCGGCCTTGAGGTGGTGGAATACGTGAACTAGTTGTATAAGGCTTAGCTATTAATTTTATGCGCGGAAGTAACCTTAATGCCAGATATTGAGACGATTGAAGGAGACTATCTCGTCGCGGATGCACGATTTGGGATCGTAGCAAGTCGCTTCAACAGTTTTATCGTTGAACGCCTGCTGTCCGGATGTCTCGATACATTGAAGCACCACGGTATTTCAGAAGCACATATTATCGTGGTGCGGATTCCGGGGGCTTTCGAGATGCCGCTGGTGGCGAAGCGTATGGCACAAACAGGCCAGTACGACGCGCTGATCGCCCTTGGAGCCGTGATCCGTGGTGCCACGCCTCATTTTGAGTATGTAGCGGGCGTATGCTCGAGAGGGCTCGCTACGGTTGCCACGCAATTTGATATACCACTTGCTTTTGGTGTCCTAACTGTCGATACCATCGAACAGGCCATTGAGCGCGCCGGGACCAAGGTGGGGAATAAAGGCGTCGATGCGGCACTGGCAGCCATCGAGATGGTGAGCCTCATGCGCAAGCTCAAGAAATGAATGATCCCGATGTGGAGGTTTCCAAGCGTGCAAAGGTTCGGGCGCGTCGAAGCGCGGTCCAGGCGCTTTATCAATGGCGGATGACCGATCAAGCGATCCAGGAGATAATCGAAGAGTTTGAGACAGAACGGGATCTACGTAAGGCGGATAGGACGTATTTCCGGTCTTTGCTCGAGGGGATCGCAGACCATGCAGAACAGTTGGATGAAGCGCTTGAGCCCTTGCTTGATCGACCATTAAAACAATTAGACCCCGTAGAACGGGTTGTCCTTCATATTGGAATGTACGAATTGCGCTACCGCCCTGAGATCCCATGGCGCGTCGTAATTAATGAGTCCGTGGAACTCGCCAAGATGTTCGGTGCCGAGCAGTCTCACAAATTTGTGAACGGCATACTCGACAGGGCAGCCCACAGCTTAAGACCTGCGGAGATGGGGTGTACTTCTTGAAAAATGATATTGTCTGCGTTGCGCTTCGAATAGGGTTTCCATACCGCCGCGCGAGTTCGCCGGGACCCTGCCTGGGCAAGAAGCCGCACGACGATGCTTCCATCCGAGTTTGATCTCGTCGAGAAGTACTTCCAACGCACATTCGTGATGCGTGATGACGTCGCGCTCGGCATCGGCGATGATGCTGCGCTTATCCGAGTTCCTCCGGGCGTGGAGCTTGCGTTGTCTACTGATACGTTGATTGCTGGCGTACATTTCCCGGAGGATACCGATCCGGCGGATATCGGGTACAAGGCGCTAGCTGTCAATTTGAGCGATCTAGCGGCTATGGGCGCTGAACCTGCTTGGGCGACGCTAGCACTAACAATTCCTGAGCCCGATGAGCAATGGGTAGGCCGGTTCGCCGCCGGGTTTTTCGAAATGGCGAAGCAACACTCCGTGCAGCTCATCGGCGGCGATCTAACCCGTGGGCCGCTGGTCACGACGGTGCAGGTGCATGGTCTGGTGCCGGTAGGGGCGGCATTGACACGAAGCGGGGCGTTACCAGGGGATCAGATCTACATTACGGGGACGCTGGGCGATGCGGGTCTTGCACTTGCCATACTTGAGCGCGGTGACCGTGTGACCGATGCACATGATCGCTTTTTGCAGAGGCGACTGAACCGGCCAACACCCAGGATTCGTGAAGGCGTGGCGCTCCGTGGGCTCGCCAACAGCGCCATTGATATCTCCGATGGCCTACTGGCGGATTTGGGGCATATCTTGTCTGTCAGTGACGTGGGCGCGAGGCTTTGCCTTGCTGATATCCCGCTGTCCTCTGCCATTTCAGCGAAAACGGATCGAGATACGGCCTGGCAAATGGCGCTTGCGGCTGGGGATGACTATGAGCTCTGCATCACGGTGCCGAGCCACCGGCAGCAACCATTGCAAGAAGCGATAGGTTGCTTTTCCTGCGGCCTGACCTGTGTGGGTTCGATCTTAAAGGAACCGGGACTTCGGTGTTACCGACCTGACGGAACTGAGTTCCATCCGGACGCAGTCGGGTATAAGCATTTTCAGTAGACGCGGAGCTGATCGGACCCACGGGGCAGAGGACGAGTGTGGATGAGGGACTAACCGGCGCTGGTGCCACTGCCTACGTGCAGCCTCTTAGTTTTTCTTAGCGCGTCGTTTCGCATTGCTTTTCTAAGTTTAGCGGCCTCGTATCGTTCTTTTTCAACCGCCGTTTCAATGGATAGCGGGGGCACCTCGATTGGCTTGCCATCTTCGCCCAGCGCCACCATCGTAAGGTAGCAGGAGTTCGTATGCCGCGTTTCCTTTGTCTGGACATTCTCTGCTTCGACTCGGATACCTATCTCCATAGAGCTACGGCCGACATAGTTGACAGAGGCTTGGAACGTGACTAACTCACCGACGTGGATAGGCTGTTTGAAAAACACTTGGTCTACAGATACTGTGACCACGTAACTCTTGCTATACCTTGCCGCACAGGCGTATGCAACTTGATCGAGCAGTTTGAGGATTGCGCCACCATGGACGTTACCAGCAAAATTCGCCATGTCCGGTGCCATAAGTACAGTCATACTCAGGTTTGTTTCTTGCCTGTTCATCGTGGCCTTCTTGGGTGACTAGGTACGCTCGAACCGTTCAGGACAACGACCCAATTAATAAGGCGTTCGTGAAACATCGCTGACCCTGTTATAGCGTCACATAACCTTCCGCTTGCAGGCGTTCTATCTCATCAGGTGCAAAAGGGACCAACTCCATGAATGCCGGCATATCGCTATCCGTCAAGCCACGGCTTGTGATCGTCCTTTGGCATACCTTGAAGTCAATTACATCAAATGCATCGAGCCTTGCGGCTAGATCGACAATATCCTTGTATTTGTCATAGTTCTCCTTGGTGAATAACTCAACATCCGGCCCGTGAAGGACCAAAGCGATATCCAATTGATCATTTTCTGCGTCTGAGCTTTGAGCAAGGTCCTCTGCCCGTCTTAGTAGCGCTTCGAGTTCTCGTGGCGAGTGATCCGACACATCGAACAGATAGCGTTTATTGCCAATGGTAACTTGTGGTTGGGGTGATGAGGCAGACATCTGAGTTGCCATAGAGGCCGAATCCGGCTCACGCCCAGACAAATAGATAAGCGCCGCACAGAATAAGGCGAATAGAGTGAACCCAATGGCAAATGCTGTCGGGCGCATCATTTTAATCATTAGCATAATTCGAGACGCAATACCAGAAACCGTGTGGCAGGCCCCGATTTTGTCGCGATGTGGTGTCCCACCTTGGGTACAACCACAGTCCGGCTCGCCTGCCGGGTGGCACGATTTGCCTGAGGCGCTAAAATACCTGCATTCGCGTGTCTAGCATGGGCCACTTGCATGGCTGTCGGTGTAAGCAATGTGTGAATTACTTGGGATGAGTGCTAATGTACCAACCGATATCCGCTTTAGCTTTACGGGGCTAATGCAGCGCGGCGGCCACACTGGGCCACATCGTGACGGCTGGGGCATTGGATTTTACGAAGGACGAGCTTGTCGTCTCTTTCACGATCCCCAGGCAAGCGCGGACTCACAGGTTGCGCGTCTTATCAAGAGCTACTCAATTAAAAGCAGGATTGTTGTAAGTCACATTCGCAGAGCGAACCGTGGTCGCGTTTGCCTAGAGAATACCCATCCATTTTCTAGAGAACTTTGGGGATGTAGCTGGACTTTCGCTCATAATGGCCAGTTGAAGGGCGTAAAAAAGCTACCATTATCATTTTACAAACCCATTGGCACAACTGATAGTGAGCACGCGTTCTGCTGGATGTTAGATAGGATCCGCGGGCGATATCGCAATGCGCCGCGTCGCCCGGAGACACTTTGGAGGTTTATATATGATTTGGCCTGGGAGTTGCGGAAACGCGGATCGTTTAATTTTTTACTGAGCGATTCGAAGTTTCTATATGGCCACTGCAGCACGCATCTCTGTTGGATAACGCGGCGTGCGCCCTTTGGAAGGGCACGCTTGATCGATGCAGAGGTCGTCGTGGACTTTGAGAAAGAAACCACACCAAAGGATATTGTGACAGTTATCGCATCGCGACCACTTACACACGACGAAGAATGGACGATAATGAAACGGGGAGCATTCAACGTTTTTACTAATGGGGTTCCGGTGGGGAACCACGGGGCTTACGTTGATTAATTAGTTGGCGTTTAGACGTATCCACCTCCTTATCATTTCGACCTGGAGATAACCCGTCTGTTGAATTTCGTTGGGTAACCCAGTACGGGTTAGCAGCCAGAGTTGGCTTTTGCCCCAATCGACGAAATAGGAGCCATGCCGATGATTGAAAAAGATTATCGTACTGAGAGGGACAGCATGGGTGAGATTAAAGTCCCTTTGGAGGCTTTGTACGGGGCCCATACGCAGCGCGCTGTGGAGAACTTTCCAGTCAGTGGGCTAAGAATGCCTCGGGCGTTTATCCGTGCATTGGGGGTTATCAAGGCGGCGGCGGCGAATGCCAACGAGGAACTTAGTCTGTTGGAGACTGATATGGCGGAAGCCATCGTGAACGCTGCGGCCGAAGTGGAGCACGGCGAGCACGACCAACATTTCCCGATAGATGTATTTCAGACTGGGTCGGGAACCAGTACGAATATGAACGCAAATGAAGTGATCGCTTGCCTAGCCGCGGAGCGTCTAGGAAATCCAGTACACCCGAATGATCACGTTAATATGGGTCAGAGTAGTAACGATGTCATACCCACGGCGATTCATGTCAGTGTAATCTTGGAGATCGAAGATTTATTATTACCTGCGCTTGGTCATCTTGCCGATACCATCGCGGGGCGTGCTCGGGAGCTGGATAGTATTGTGAAGACCGGGCGCACCCACTTGATGGACGCCATGCCGGTGCGCGTTGGGCAGGAGCTCAGCGCTTGGGAGGCGCAGGTTGGGCATGGACGCGAGCGCATCGATTCAGCACTGGAGCGCTTACGAGCGTTGGCGATTGGTGGATCCGCTGTGGGTACCGGCATCAACGCGCATCCGGAATTCGGTCAAAGGGTAGTAGCTAATCTTACGGCTGCAACAGGCGCGCACTTTGCCACTATGCCAAATTATTTTGAGGGCCTAAGTTCTCAGGACGCAGCTGTGGAAATGAGCGGCCAGTTAAAGACCGTCGCGGTGAGTCTAATGAAGATCGCCAATGATCTGCGCTGGATGAATAGTGGGCCGCTGGCGGGTCTGGCAGAAATTAGCTTGCCAGCCTTGCAGCCAGGCAGCAGCATTATGCCGGGAAAGGTGAATCCTGTGATCCCAGAAGCAGTCATGATGGCCTCTGCTCAGGTCATAGGGAACGACGTAACGGTTACCATCGGTGGTCAAGCCGGAAATTTTCAGCTGAACGTGATGTTACCGGTTATTGCGTACAATTTACTGCAGAGTGTTGAACTATTATCAAACTCTGCGCGGCTCATTGCTGATAAGGCTATTGCAGGATTCACAGTCAACGTGGAAAAGCTGCACGAGGCCCTTGAGAAGAATCCAATCCTTGTTACAGCGTTAAATGCGGTAATTGGTTATGAGAAGGGTGCTCAGATTGCAAAGAAGGCGTACGCAGAAGGGCGTCCAATTTGGGAGGTGGCAATGGAAATGACCGACCTTTCGAAAGAGGAACTTGTCCGGCTACTCGACCCTAAAGAGTTGACTAAGGGAGGGATCCGGAAATAACTTTGTATTATTTAGATCGACCTGCATTCCTACGCTTATTTAGCCGAGCAAATCGGTGCTTTGGGCTCTTTCGAAGACTCAATGCTACCGCTTTTTTGCGAGTACGATGAGTGTGCGGCCATAAAGAGCTGTTTTTGAGTTTTGGTGTGCCGCCGTTTCAGATCGCCCATACTTCATGCGTGCGCTGAGCCAAATGAATGGAGTTAGAAATACCAAGAGCATCGATGTTCGCTGGAATTTATCTGTCCGAACGTGAGTGATATCCAGCCCACTTTGCGCTAAACGCCACCGATATCTATCAAGCGTAAATGGTGTGATGTGTTGCGACACTGGATCCAACTGATTTGGATCCAATGTTGGGAATGAGTAGAAATAGCCTAGTGAATAAGAATGCGAGTTTGGACTTCAATGAAATGATATTTGGCGTACTGAATGCAAGTGTGCCACCCGGTCTTAAAATCCGCGATACTTCGTTGAACAGACCGCAGTGGTCTTCGAGATGTTCTATTAGCTCGACTGCCAAGACTAGATCGACCGAGCCATCAGAATAAGGTAAATGCCCGGTAGCATCCACGCGTCGGCACTCCACGCCAGGAACATCAAAGTTATCAGGAAATAGATCACAGCCCTGTACGGAATAGCCGGCGTTGAGTAGCCTTCGAGAAAGTCCCCCACGACCTGCTCCAACGTCTAAGATCTGAATATCCCCTGAGGGCGGGATTTCTGTTTCCACAATTCGCACGACTGATTCGTGAATCCGCGCACGGCCATCGCATCATATGGCTCAACGTCTGTCATTGGCTCGCTCTTAACTAACGACGTGACTCACGATCCCGTGTCGGCCGCGCTTATGTCAGTCATTCAATATTTGAATAGACTTACCCCGTGGCTGCGGCTGTCAGGAGCATCGATGAGCCGTGCTGAATGCACTTAGTTGTTGACCGCCTCTTTTATCACAGCCACGATCTCTTCGATCGCTTCATCTTTGAGTTCTGGATACATCGGTAAGGATAAGCACTGTTGCGCAACTTGCTCGGTTGTGGTCAGATCCATAGCCCTATACGTGTCTATAAATGCCTTCTGTTTGTGCAACGGAATAGGATAGTAAATTGCACTTGCAATACCAGCATCTCTTAATCGATCCATGATTCTATCGCGGTCCGGTACTAGTACAGTGTACTGGTGATACACGTGATAACGGGTAGTTTCCTCATACGGGATCGTTACATTGACATCAGACAATAAGCGATTATAGAAATGCGCTGCTCGCCGTCGGCCCTCGTTGTAGGTATCCACGTATTGCAGTTTGGTACGTAGTACCACTGCTTGGATCTCATCTAAGCGGCTATTAAGTCCAATGACACCGTGATGATGTTGTTCGTTACAACCGTGGTTTCGCAGCGTGCGGAGCCGCTCAGCGAGTTTACCCGAACGCGTGCTGACCATGCCGCCATCCCCATAGCAACCCAGGTTTTTACTCGGGAAGAAACTGAAACAGCCCATGGTCCCAAGGGTGCCTGTTTGATGTCCATTGATATGCGCGCCAAATGACTGGGCACAGTCTTCGATCAAATCAAGGCCATGCTTTTTGCAGAGTGCAGTGATCGCTTCCATGTCCGCCGGTTGACCAAATAGATGGACCGGCAGTATTGCCTTGGTTTTTTCAGTAACTGCTTGTTGAATCTTGTTAGGGTCTATGTTGAAGGTCTGCCGATCGATGTCAACAAAAACAGGTGTGGCGCCAACGTAACGAATGGCTTCGGCAGTGGCAATAAAGGTAAACGCTGTGGTGATGACTTCGTCGCCAGGCCCAATTCCCGCGGCTCTGAGTGCAAGATGGAGTGCATCAGTTCCTGAGGCACACGATACTGCGTAGTCGACATTCAGGTAATTAGCCACTTCCTGCTCGAAGGCTGAAACATTTGGTCCAAGGATGTACTGACCACTCTCCAGAACCGCCCGTATTTTTGGAACAATATCAGGTTTAAGCTGTTGATACTGTTGTTTGAGATCAAGCATCGGGATCATGTGTGGTCTGGCCTCGTACGTTTTCTTAAATTTCAAGGAACCCGTTACCCCGCGTGGCATCAGGGGGCTGTCAAGGGAGATTTATTCAATAGTTCAGTTATTTTAATTGCGGTCTCCAACGCGCGCTTACCATCTTCGCCTGAGACGATCGGCTGCCCCCCACTGCGTATTGCGTTGAGGAAGAGCGCGATTTCCGTGTTTAGTGCGTCTCCATCCTCGAAAGTCGTTTGCTCGCTGTCGATATTAGGGATTCCGGGAAACATCTCACCAGCACCTTTTCGATGAACGGTCAGCACTCTATTCTGAAAATCTATAGAGACATAAGAATTTTTCTGGAATAAACGCATCTTACGCTCGGTCTTCATGCTGACACGACTCGCAGTCACATTAGCAACACAACCGCTCGCAAAGAGTAGGCGAGTGTTCGCGATATCAACAGCATCTGAAAGAATGGACGCACCCGTGGCATCGATTCGTACCAAATCGGAATCAACTAGATTAAGAATGATGTCGATATCATGGATCATCAAATCCAACACCACACTGACGTCTGTACCCCGTGGATCAAAGCGCGCTAGTCGATGTGTTTCAATGAACACTGGTTGATCCCGCAGCTTGTCGAGATTGAGGAGTGCTGCATTAAATCGTTCTAGGTGCCCGACTTGAAGAATCTTACCGTGGGCCTTCGCTAGCGTTATCAGGTCCTCTGCCTGTGAGACGGTCGTCGTGATAGGTTTCTCCACTAACACGTGACTGCCATGCTCTATAAATGCCTTAGCGATCTCGAAGTGAAAGCTGGTGGGCACAACGATGCTCACAGCTTCGACCCGGTCGAGTAATGCCCGATAATCAGTCAAAGCTTCAACGTTATACCGGGTTGCGACTTCTTCAGCGACGTCGCGGTCGACATCCACAACTGCAACAAGTTCACTGTCTTCTAGTTGAGCATACTTTTCAGCGTGGAACCTGCCCAAGTAACCAACGCCGATAACTGCTGTGTGGATTTTTGACATAAATGATTCCATGGTATTTTGCATCCGGCCGTGTGATTATCAAGTCAGCCGATCATTGCACTGTCTGACGAACGCGCTAGAGAGTTTGGCACGGTAGTTCAGCAATCTATGTTTACTTGTTTTTATCGCTTTCGTAATAGGAACTCGAAGTCGTATCCAAAATCAATGCCCAAGGTGGCAAAACTCGGCCACGCACCCATTCTCTCTTGAATACGCCGGAAATAAAAGTATGGATGCCAGGTTCGAAGTCGCGATCAATGCGTTGCCAATCCATGTCTTATCTTTTTGACAAGGCCCTCCGTCTTGGGATCGTCTGAAATCGCAATGACCTTCTGCATCCGTGAAGACAAGTCTAGCTCGTCTCGCGACTGACGGGCCGGTACAGCCCGCAGCGTCTTTCTCATCGCTGGCAGATAGCCGAGAGCGTGCGGATCCCTTTTGATATGTATGTTTCGGAACCTGACGCATTCGAACCCATACTCCGAGAACAGTCGTAACAAATGCGGCTTTGAAAAGAAAGCGAGGTGGATCTGGCCTAGGAGGGCCAATAAGCTTTTTGACGATCGCTGAAGGGTGTCCGACATTTTCTTGATTACTTCAAGATCTGCGTTGCCGTTGGGAGTGATCAACTGAAGGCATCCACCTACACGCAAAACCCGATGGGTTTCCAGTAGGTGATCACGCGGGCGAAGAACGTGTTCGAGCAGATCTTTCTGAGGGATATAGTCGAATGCGTTATCCGGAAACTATGCATCTTTGAGGGTAACGCATCGCACGTCCAGTTCAAACTGCTGATGGGCGAAATAGGCAGCAAACCCTGACACATCGATTCCCATGACATTCCTCCAAGCCGCTCGCCATGTTCAAGACCATCAACACAATGTGGCCTTTGTATTGGTCGGCGGAGGGAAAGATGAAGACACTGTAAAGGCAAAAGCAGAGGAGCTCGGTTTGAAAAACATCTTCCTTGAAGGTTATCAGACAGATCCCTATTCGTATTACAAAGTGTTTGACGTATTTGTACTGACTTCGAAGTCTGAAGGCCTAGGCTCGGCGATCCTGGATGCCTTCGCATATCGCGTACCGGTGGCGGCAACTGCCGCTGTTGGATAGGCGAATTAGTACAAGATGGACAGACGGGTTATCTAGCGCCTGTAAGTGATCCTCACGCGGTAGCCGAGAAGATCCTGGATGTGCTGTTGGATTGCAATAGCGCTGCTGGATACGTCGAGGATGCGTTTTCATTGCTCCAGGCACGTCACACCATTGATGCAATGGCGGGATGTTACGCAAAGTTATACCAAGATCTCATTGAGACAGACGATGCAAATGGGCACTAGTTTATAGGCTTCGTGACTGATTTGTGGACCACGTTGGCTCCACGTGGTGATCTGAAGCAGGGAACGTTCGTATTTGTGCCTAGCTGGCTGAAGCATTCTTTACAAAAGAGTTTTCATATCATATTTGTTGCAATCTGTTGACTTGGCGTACAATGTCGCTTCATTTTTTGCGGGAGCTTATCTGAATGAGCCACATAACTGTACCGATTTCCATCGGTGAGCTTATCGACAAAATCACTATCCTGGAAACGAAGTCGTAGCGAATCGGTGATGTCAACAAACGCAGGAACGTCAGAACAGAATTGGATCTGTTAAATCGAACATGGGAAAATTCTCCTTATGCTATAGATGATATTAATAAGGAGAGGAATGAGATCAAGTCGATAAACGAAGCGCTCTGGGATATTAAGGATAAGATTAGGCTCAAAGAGGCCGAAGGTCAGTTTGATTCAGAATTCGTTGAGTTAGCTCGCGCAGTATACAAAAATAATGATAAGCGGGCGGCTATTAAACGTCAGATCAATATCCTTTTTCACTCTGACATCGTTGAAGAAAAATCCTATGCTGATTACACTCAAAAAAATGTGCAATCTCCGCGCGGCCGTATTTAGTATGGCTTTCCTATTTAATTTCCCTCAAATCAACGCCCTCGCCCTTCGAGATACAACTGTGTCTTAGGAGATACCATTTTTAAATGGGAAACTATGGGGTACGCCGATTGGTCGGGGCCAATTCTGGATGCCCCTTGTTGGCAAGCAGTAATTGATGGCAGATGCTGATGAACGCGCGCGAACAATCGCTTGATCGTGGCTATATTATTTATGACCGGGATGTCGTTCAGAGTGGTGAGGATATTAGTTTCGATCCCAAGCAGTTGGCTGATGTTGGCTCCGTGGTCGGCAAAGTTCAGGGGCGGGGCGTGACCTACTTTATCAAATTGAAAGGCCAGGATTGCGTGTTGCGCCACTACTACCGGGGCGGCGCTATAGCACGGGTCATACGTGATAAGTACTTCTGGACAGGAATTCGTCGCACGCGAGCATGGCGGGAATGGTGCATGTTAGAGAAGCTTTGTGAAATGGGATTGCCAGTGCCGCAGCCAGTGGCAGCCCGGGTTTTGAGGCGCGGCCCATTCTACACGGCAGATATAATAATCGAGCGCCTGATCGGCGCTTGCTCTCTAACTGAATTACTCAGACAACACAAACTAGGCGAGGATTTATGGAGATCTATTGGCACCTGTATACGACGTTTTCATGATGCTGGCGTATACCACGCAGATTTAAATGCACACAATATTTTACTAAAGGGAAAAGATGCGATATATGTTGTTGATTTTGATCGAAGCAAACTGTGTAATCAGTCCGACCGTTGGCGCCTTAGGAATCTGACGCGGTTGTATCGATCCTTAATAAAACTTAGAAAATACACAGATGCTTATTATTTTTCGGATCGGGATTGGCAGGCGCTTTGTGAAGGCTACGGCTAAGAGATCTTCCATAGAAGTACAAGGGGAAGAGCACGAGTTACGAACGTAATGCGCCCCACGCTCGCCGAGTGACTTGATGGACTTGTCGGCACAAAAACATTGTCTTATTCTTCAGAGCACTGTCCACACGTGCCTGTTTGGCATAAGTTGATGCTGTCCGATTGACTCCAATCGAGGTACGAGAGTGAATAACGTTTGTCGTCGCAGCGCTAAATACCCGAATGTAGGGTACACATTAAGAGGTTTGTTGAGTCGGACAAAATGGCAATAAACTATCGGGTGCTTTTGGGTGATATCGGAGTGGCGCAAGCTGAGCTATTGTGCCTTGTGTGTCGGGCGAAAGTGACCTATGCCGCCTAAGCTCGGTATCATCGCGGGCGGCGGCGACCTGCCTGCTTCTCTCATCTCCGTTTGCCGCGCCATCGGGCGCGAATTTTTCGTCCTTGCCGTTGAGGGGTACACCGATCCGAAACTGGTTGCCGACGTGCCGCATGCCTGGACACGCTTAGGCGCTTTTGAAACCAGTATTCAGCTGCTGCGCGAAGCAGGCGTTGAAGAACTCGTCCTGGCCGGCCATGCGCGCCGACCGTCCTTTACCGGGATGAAGCCGGACCGACGGCTGCGCCGTTTGCTGTTTAAAATAGGAGCCGCTGCGTTTGGGGATGACGGGCTACTTTCAGGTGTGATCAAGGAGTTTGAAGAAGAGGGATTTCGGGTGGTGGGACTGGATAACATACTCGGAGATGTGTTGGCTGTTGAAGGTATATATACAGAGTCCGCACCTGATGAACAGGCAAGGCTGGACATCGAACGTGGCGTCGAAGTGGCACGGGCACTGGGCAATGTGGATGTTGGCCAGAGTGTCGTGGTGCAGCACGGCATTGTCCTTGGTGTTGAGGCGATCGAGGGCACGGACGCACTGCTGACCCGCTGCGCTGCGCTGGGCCGCGACGGACCCGGGGGAGTTCTCGTGAAAGTGAAGAAGCCTGCGCAAGAGCATCGTGTCGATCTGCCGACGATCGGCGTCAGTACGGTTCAAGCGGCGGCTGCTGCGGGCCTTCGAGGCATTGCCATTGAAGCCGGAGTGTCTCTGGTCGTTGATCAGCCTGCTGTAACCCGCGCAGCCGATGAAGCCGGCTTGTTTCTTATCGGAATCACGATCAAGGCGTGAGCGCGCCAGCCCACTCTGAAGCGGGAGAGCTGATTTTTCTCGTTGCAGGTGAGCCATCGGGCGATCAACTTGGGGCACGCCTGATGGCAGCGCTGAAGGACGAGGGAGGCCCCGCGATTCAGTTTGCGGGTATCGGTGGGGAGCAGATGGCCGAGCAGGGGCTCAAGAGTCTCTTTCCGATGACGGAGCTCTCTGTGACGGGTATCGTCGAGGTGATGCTGCACTTACCGCGTATCTTTCGCCGCATCGGTGATACCGTTCAAGCGGTTCTGAAATGTCAACCCGATGTCGTCGTGACCATCGACTCACCGGATTTCTCGCTCAAGGTGGCCGAACGCCTGAAGGGTCATGGAATTCCACTCATCCATTATGTGGCACCGACGGTATGGGCCTGGAAGCCCTGGCGGGCAAGGAAGATGACGGGTTTTCTGGACCGCGTGTTGGCTCTATTGCCATTCGAGCCACCCTATTTTGAGGTGCACGGGCTCCGTTGTGATTTCGTGGGTCACCCGGCCGTGGAGGGCGCCTCCGGAGGCGATGGACAGGGGTTCCGCGAGCGCTACGGGATCCCGATGACCGCGCCACTCATCTGCGCACTACCTGGGAGCCGTCGAGGCGAGACAGCACGCCTGCTGCCCGTGTTCATAAAGGCCCTTACCCAGCTTAATGAGCGTGTACCGGGACTTCGCGTAGCGCTCCCAACGGTGTCCACTGTCGCCGATCTCATTGAGGAGGCGGTTTCAGCTTTGCCGATGCCCGTCATAGTCGTTCGGCGCCGAGATGAAAAATATGACGTGTATGCGGCGGCAGATGTTGCGCTGGCTAAATCGGGTACGGCGCTGATCGAACTCGCGGCGGCGGGCGTGCCTACTGTCGTAACCCACCGTGTCAATCCGCTAACAGCATTCATGATGCGGCGGATGATTAAACTGGACTATGTAAGCTTCGTTAACATTCTGCTCGGGCGCCCTATGCAGCCGGAGCTGTTACAGGAAAACTGCAGGCCAGAAAAGCTCGTACCTGCCGTGGAACGCATGCTGAGTGATTCTGAGTGGCGCGCTGAACAAATCGAAGGCGAGCGCCATGTAGCTGAGATGCTGGGTATGGGCGGTGAGCCACCAAGCCTTCGAGCTGCGCGGGTGGTGCTGGATGTCATGCGGTCGAGAAGAGATGGTTAGGTGGTTCGATGTTAGAAAAGGGTGGGTGACTCGGCACGGCAGTGTCGATCGCCGTAGACCAATAACACGAGGATGCGCGCGGGCCTCACAGTTTCACGCTTCTCATATTAAATGAAGGCATTGAGCAACTTCCTTGTCTATATTGGCGCCACGGTCGTCTTCGGCGCGCTGCTATCGTATCTCCTGTTTCTGTTGATCCATCATAGTCTGTTTGAGCAGTCGGCGTTGTTGCAAATTCCTTTTCATAAGGTTGCGCCTCGCGCATTCCTGCTCGTTGCCTTGGTTGCTCTCTGGCCTCTATTGAAAATCGCTTGGATTGTCAACAGGCAGCAACCTGGGATTTGGTATCCCGCCGAGGGCATTTTTGGCAGCTGTCGGTCGTGGCATGATTGTTGGGATCACGATTATGGCATCCCTTGCGATCGTGTTGGTAATCCTTGGGGTGAGAGTCGTCAATTTACACATATCACTCTTTTCACTCGAGTTCATGGGCATTTTAGTAAAGGCGCTGTTTGCAGGGCTTTTAATTGGACTAATCGAAGAGACATTGTTCCGCGGCGCCTTATTTAGTGTCCTACAAGAGGCGCTTAACGTTACAGGAACAATCGTGTTTACAGCATTCCTTTATGCTGCGGTTCATTTCATTCGCCCCCAAATCGAAATTCCCTTCGATGATGTAGGTTGGTTCAGCGGCTTTACGGTGCTGTCGGATTCCTTCAGCAGTTACTGGAACCTTGGGTTTCTGGGTTCTTTCTTAGCGCTACTCGCAGCAGGGATATTTCTTGCTCTGGTCCGCTTCAAGACAGGTCATATTGGGTACTGTATTGGAATCCATGCCGGTTGGGTGCTATCGCTCAAAATGACGAAAAAGCTTACGGGATTGGATTATCAGTCGGACTGGGGATTCTTGGTCGGAAATTATGACGGAATTATTGGATACCTGGCGCTTGGGTGGCTTGCCGTTGCTTCCCTAATGTATTACTTCCTCTATGTCCGAAGGGTGGCCGTGTCATAGCGACGAGTTGCAGTTCGCAGTACTAAATTATTAAGTCCCTCATGAGCCTACTGCGCAGTGGGTCTGTGCTGAATACGGAGAGAAACATCAGATCTGTATCCGATAATGCATTACAAATCCAAGTTTACGTCGATATCGTTTTCCTCAATATTCTTTCTGCAAACGCCGCGTTTGGATGCCTCGATAAACTCACACAACTCAATGGCGGGACCGTCGTTAAATTCATCGCGAACACGTTGTGTGGCCTGTGGGACATTGAGGCCCGATCCGTAAATAAGGGTAAAGGCGTGTTTGACCTCTTGACGTTCTACCGGTGACATGCCTGCGCGGCGCATGCCGATGACATTCAGCCCGAGAATCTTATTGGGTTGAAGGGGTTGTGTGGTGCAAAATGGCGGAACGTCTAGGCTGATTGCGCTGCCGCCACCCAGCATGGCGAGTCGCCCCACGCGGCAGAACTGGTGCACCAGACAGTTGCCACTGATGAAAGCCCCATCGCCGACTTCACTGTAACCACCCAGTAACGCCCCGTTGGCAAGGATGACACCCTTGCCCAACTTTACGTTATGTGCAACGTGAGAACAGCTCATCAGATAGCATTCGTCGCCAACGATACTCGAGCTACCCGCTTTCGTGCCGCGGTGGACCGTCACACCCTCTCTGACCACACAGTTGGCGCCGATCTTGACGTAGGTTTCGTCATTCTTATGGGTGAGATCTTGTGGCAGGTCCCCCAGCACTGCACCGGCGTGGACCCGGCAGCCGGGTCCCAGTGTCGTGTTTCGGTAGATGACTGCCTGAGGTCCGATGGCACACCCATCGCCGAGGCACGCCCCCCGTTCGATGTAAGCAAAGGGGCCGACAATGACATCGTGGCCTAGGACTGCTCCGTCTTCCACGACTGCTGTGGGATGAATACTCATGGACTTGCGGTGACTGATCGAAGGGAGTTCAAGACGACTCTGTGGCGCCAATTACAGAATCTGATCCAGCACAGTGGTCACCCAGCGGGGGCGAACAGCGTGTTTCCATCCATAAGGCCTAGGCCGCGAGTTGCCGCAGTACATAGGGTAGGATGCCGCCGTTCGTGAAGTAGTCCCACTCCTTGGGTGTGTCGATGCGAACCTTGACAGTAAAGCGTATGGGCTCGCTGTCATCGGCTGTTGCAAGCACGGTGACTTCCTTGGCCTGAGGCTTAAGCCCCTCGATATCGTAGACCTCCGTGCCAGCGAGCCCTAGGCTTTCCGCGTTTTCCCCGTCTTGGAAGGTGAGGGGCAGAACCCCCATACCCACGAGATTCGATCGGTGAATGCGCTCAAAGCTTTGGGCAATGACGGCCTTCACGCCCAACAGCGCGACACCCTTGGCGGCCCAGTCGCGTGAGGATCCGGTGCCATATTCTTTACCGGCTAAGACCAATAGCGGCACGCTGTCCGTCTGATACTTCATGGCAGCATCATAAATACTCATCTGCTTTTCGGAGGGAAAATGGACTGTCCATCCGCCCTCGGTACCTGGCGCCAGTTGGTTACGCAAGCGGATGTTCGCGAATGTGCCGCGCATCATCACTTCGTGGTTTCCACGTCGTGACCCGTAAGAATTGAAGTCCTTGGGTTGAACACCGTGCGCGATCAGGTATTGACCGGCGGGACTGTCGGGTTTGATGGCACCGGCGGGGGAGATGTGGTCCGTGGTGATGCTATCGCTAAGCAGGGCCAAAACGCGAGCGCCGCGGATGGCCGCGATGCTATCGGGGTTAGCGTGCATGTCATCAAAGTACGGAGGACTCTTGACATAGGTAGAACGTTGGTCCCAGTCAAACTGGTCGGCTTGTGGTATCGTCATGCTGGTCCAACGACTATCACCTGAGAAAACATTCTCGTAACTTGCGCGGAACATTGCGGGATCGATACTGCTTGCTATCGTTTCATGGATAGCCTGCTGGTTGGGCCAGATGTCCTTCAAAAAAGTGGGTTTTCCTTGTTTGTCGATGCCTAGGGGTTCCTTGTAGAGGTTGATGTCCATCGTGCCCGCTATGGCATACGCTACCACCAGGGGGGGTGAAGCAAGAAAATTCATCTTTACCTCAGCATGCACGCGTCCCTCGAAGTTGCGGTTACCTGATAAGATCGCACACACCGCCAGATCACGCGCTTGGATGGCCTGGCTTACGGCCTCGGGCAATGGGCCTGAGTTTCCGATGCAGGTGGTGCAGCCGTAGCCCACGAGGTTAAACCCCATCGCCTCAAGGTGGGGCATCAGCTTTGCTTTTTCCAGATAGTCACTCACGACCTTTGATCCTGGGGCAAGGCTCGTCTTTACCCAAGGTTTTACCTTGAGGCCTCGCTCGTGTGCCGCCTTCGCCAGTAGGCCAGCCGCCACCATGACGGACGGGTTGGAGGTGTTGGTGCACGACGTGATTGCGGCAATGACGACGGCGCCGTCTGCAATCGGGAATGCACTGTCATCTAAGACGATGGGCGCGCTATTCGCGGGGCCGGAGTTTTTTATCCCGGCGGCTGTGCCGCCACCTTCATTTTCAAAACGCGCCATGTCGCCGTTTCTAGATGCCGCTCGTTCATGATGATGTTCGCGCAGTGCTTGGTTGACGACCTGCTTGGCCTCGCGCAGCGAGACTCGGTCCTGCGGTCGCTTTGGGCCGGCGAGGCTAGGTTCGACGCTGCGCATATCCAGTTCCAGCACATCGGAATACACCGCTTCATCGCTGCTGGCTGTTCGGAAAAGGCCCTGGGCCTTAGTGTAGGCTTCCACCAATGCGATTTGCTCTGCTGTACGGCCGGAGAGTTCCAGGTAGCGCAGGGTTTCGCCGTCGATGGGGAAGATCCCGCAGGTAGCCCCGTATTCCGGGGCCATATTCGCGATGGTCGCGCGATCGGCGAGTGGTAAGTGGTCGAGACCCTCGCCGAAGAATTCGACAAACTTGTCCACCACGCCCCGCTCTCGAAGTAGGTGGGTGACCGTGAGTACGAGGTCTGTGGCGGTGGCGCCTTCGGGCAGTTGGCCTGTGAGTTTGAAACCGACCACTTGGGGGATCAGCATGCTGATGGGTTGGCCGAGCATGACGGCCTCGGCTTCGATCCCCCCAACCCCCCAGCCCAATACGCCTAAGCCGTTAATCATGGTGGTATGGGAATCGGTGCCGACCAATGTGTCGGGATAGGCCTGTTCAATCCCATTGTCTTTTTTGGTGAACACTACACGGGCGAGATATTCCAAATTGACTTGATGTACGATGCCGGTACCGGGGGGTACCACCTTGAAGTTGGAAAACGCCTGTTGGCCCCATCGCAAGAATGCATAACGTTCTTTGTTGCGATCGAATTCGATTGCAGCATTTTGTGCGATCGCATCCGCGCGCCCGAACACATCCACCTGAACCGAGTGGTCAATCACCAGTTCTGCTGGAGAAATGGGATTAATGCGAGCGGGATCGCCACCGAGTTTGCCCAAGGCATCACGCATGGCGGCAAGGTCGACAACGGCGGGCACACCAGTGAAGTCCTGCATCAGTACGCGGGCCGGCGTAAACGCAATCTCACGGGTCGGCTCGCTTTGGGGATCCCACGATGCAAGGGCTTCAATGTCGTCGACTGTCACATTGACTCCGTCTTCACAGCGCAAAAGGTTTTCGAGCAGGATCTTCAGTGAGAAGGGTAGGCGCTGGATATCAAAGCGCTTATCAAGGCACTTAAGCGCAAATAGCTCATACGTTGATTTCCCAACATTGAGCGTCGAGCGCGCTTGGAAACTGTTTTTCATTTTTCCCTCCAAATTGGTAAGGGGAGATTTTACCTATTGTGCGGGTGTTCGGCGAGTTCGCGGAGATCTTTGTCGCTGGCCGTGCCTAGATCCGCGATCACGGCGTGCTTGAAAGTGGCCGGTGGTGCTATCGATACGTTTTGTCTATGGTGCCTCCGCCGAGACAGGTATCGCCCTGATAAAACACTACTGATTGACCGGGTGTCACGGCGCGCTGAGGCCGGTCAAAATCCACGTGACATTGATCGTTGTCAAGCGACGTAATGGTGCAATCCTGATCAGGCTGCCGATAGCGGGTTTTCAACTTGCATTTGAACGGGAGCTCAGGTGGCGGGCTGAGGATCCAGTGGAGTCCCGACGCCACAACACGATGACTGAAGAGTAGGGGATGATCATTTCCCTGGACGGCAACGAGCACGTTTTTTTTGAGGTCTTTCGCTACAACGTACCAGGGTTTACTACGGGCGTCTGTGCGGCCACCGATGCCAAGCCCTTTGCGCTGACCCAAGGTGTAGTACATCACTCCGTCATGATGCCCGATCGTCTTCCCGTCCGGCGTCTGGATCTCGCCTGGTTGCGCTGGCAGATAACGCATTAGAAATGTCTTGAAGTGGCGCTCACCGATGAAACAGATCCCAGTGCTGTCCTTTTTATCGTGTGTTACAAGGCCTGCGTCTGCAGCGAGTTTTCGAACTGCTGGTTTTCTCATCTCGCCAATCGGAAAGAGCGAGTGCTTGAGTTGTTTTTGCCCTAGCGCGTACAGAAAGTAGCTCTGGTCCTTGTTGCTATCTGAGCCTTTGAGTAGCTGAAAGCGGTCATCTGCCGAACGGACCCGTGCGTAATGGCCCATTGCGATCATTTCGGCACCTAAACTTAGTGCGTGCTCGAGAAAAGCCTTGAACTTGATCTCACGGTTGCAAAGGATGTCCGGATTAGGCGTGCGACCGCATCTGTATTCATTGAGAAAATGCATAAAGACATTTTTCCAATAATCAGTCGATAGATTTACCGTATGGAGTGGAATGTCCAGATCATCGCAGACACGTTTGGCATCCTGTACGTCTTCAGCTGCGGCACAGAAGTATTCAGTGTCGTCTTCTTCCCAGTTTTTCATGAAAAGACCTTCGACTGTATATCCCTGTTGCTTCAACAGCATGGCACTAACAGATGAGTCGACACCACCAGAAAGACCGATGATGACCTTGCTGCAGGCAAGCGTGGTTGGAGCTATTTGTGTTGCGACCATGCTGTCTCCTCTGGGCCCGTCGAGGCCGCCAACCTTTTCCCCGGTATGTAGTGATTGAGGATGTCTAGGGGGTAATGTCTTCTCTTCATATGATCGTCAATGCACCGCAGTACCATTGGACTGCGAAGTTTCTCGCGCATTGAGATAAGCTCGTCACGCGAGAGCCATCTGACCCGGATAATACCCTCATCGAGCGGACGCTCAGGCTCATGCTTTTGGCAGCGACCACAAAAACACATGCGAAGGTATGTAACATCCTCTTCGGCGTTTGAACAAAGATAAACACCAACCAGCGCCTCTGGTTCAAAGTGCCAACCCGTCTCTTCCAGCACCTCCCGTTTCACCGCGTCGAACAAGGTTTCTCCCGGTTCAAGATGGCCGGCCGGTTGATTGAACACCACCCGACCGTCATTGGCGGTTTCTTCAACCAAGAGAAAGCGTCGATCCCGCTCTATGATGGCAGCGACAGTCACATTGGGTTTCCAAACCATAAGGGCCATTGTAACCCAAACCTCAGCATCCCGGGTTTGGATTGATGTGATTGGCCAGGATTAGTCGCTGAGGTATTGCTGAACTGATGCACAGATATCATGCGTGGGTGACCTCGATCGATTGCACGCTGGCTGTCGATACGATGGTGACATTCCGTGGCATAGCGGGCATGGGCTAACACTGATGATGAACTTGCGGTTAAAGTAGCGTTGTGGGGGCTTCCTGTCGTGTCGTTGGCGCCACCGTTGGAGGGGGTTGCCCGTATGACTAGGTTGAATGGTGTTTCAACAAGATGGATCAGTTGGAGGGGAAAAATGATTAAGTTGGGCTCGATACACAGTGTCATCCTGAGCCGATTGCGGCGAATGGCAATCCCAAGCGTAGCGTTCTGTCTGCCGGGAGCAGCGCATGCGACAAGCGATGCAGGGCTTGTCTTAGATCTTACCGGCGAATGGATGGGTATTGCGGCAATTGCGATCTTTGTGCTCGCGTATACCCTGGTCATTGCCGAGGAGACGCTGCACCTCAGGAAATCAAAACCTGTCATGGTCGCGGCGGGCATCATTTGGGCCCTAGTTGCCCTCGCCTATTTACAAGTGGGTGACATGCACACGGCGGAAGAGGCGGTACTCCACAATCTACTGGAATTTGCCCAGATCTTTCTATTTCTCCTTGCAGCGATGACCTACATCAACACGATGGAAGAAGTCGGTCTCTTCAATGCCCTTAGGGTTTGGCTCGTGTCCCGGGGCTTTTCGCTTAGAACGATCTTCTGGATAACGGGAGTGCTCGCGTTCTGTATATCGCCACTTGCAGATAATCTGACGACGGCGTTGTTGATGGCGACGGTGGTGATGGCGGTGGGCGGTACGAATGTCCGCTTTGTTACCGTGGCCTGTGTGAACATTGTGGTTGCCGCGAACGCGGGCGGGGCGTTCAGCCCCTTTGGCGATATCACCACCTTGATGGTTTGGCAAAAGGGCATCGTCAAAATTCATGAATTCTTGGCACTGTTTACGCCATCGTTCATCAACTGGATTATCCCGGCTGTCATCATGTCCTTTACAGTGCCCAAGGGGCAACCCGATGCCGTCGCTGAGAAGGCAGAGCTGCAGAAAGGGGCCTGGGGAGTGCTTGGCCTCTTTTTGTTGACGATCACCATGGCCATATCGGCACGCTATTTCCTGAATCTGCCGCCTGTGATGGGGATGATGACGGGCTTAGGGCTTTTGAAGTTCTATGGGTATTACCTAAAGACCCGCGGGGCGTTGGCCTTGCGGCGGCCGACCGAAGGGCCTGAGGAGGCAAGGCTTGAGGTGGATGAAGCGCTAATCACATCACCACCTAAAACGCCGTTTGATGTCTTCAAGGCCCTGGAGCGGGCGGAATGGGATACCTTGATGTTTTTCTACGGGGTCATCCTGTGTGTGGGGGGGCTTGCGCAGATAGGCTACCTCGCAATGGGTGCCCAGGTGCTGTATGTCGATCTGGGACCCACTACGGCCAACATACTTGTCGGGATCCTGTCCGCTATCATCGATAATATCCCGGTGATGTTCGCCGTCCTGTCGATGTCACCTGATATGAGCCACGGCCAATGGCTGCTGGTGACACTCACCACAGGTGTCGGCGGATCGTTGCTGTCGATTGGATCGGCGGCGGGTGTGGCCGTGATGGGGCAAGCGCGCGGCATCTATACCTTCTTCTCTCATCTCAAATGGAGCTGGGCTATCGGATTGGGGTATGCCGCCAGCATCTGGGTCCATCTTACGGTGAACGCGAACTTGTTTCATTAGAAAGGCGCTGAAAAAATACTTTATCAGCGCGCTGTTATTTTTTAAGCCCATCGATGAATCGAGGCGGTGTGCTGGCGGTGTCCTGATTTTTGCCGTTCACTCGCTCGATCGTTGGATCGTCCCAACTGCCCGTGATCGTGTACTCATGGCTGAGTACGTTGTCTATTTGATCGGGCAAGGATTTAAACATCTGCCCCGCTAACAGGATGGCGGCGCCAACGCCAAGACCGACCGGTCCGAAAAAGGCACTGGCAACGGGCAAGCTGCTTGCGAACTCCGGCGTGACCAGGATGACCTGGTCGTAATCTTCGGTTGCCAGACCGGTGCGACCGGTTATGGTCATGCGTGCAGAAGGGCCTTCCAGGACGAGGTTATTGGTGTAGGCATTGCCGTTTTCAAAGTTGAACGTGCCTTCGATGCGATCAAAGGCAAAACCTTCTTGATAGAGGTCATCAAAATCGAGCTTCAAGCGGCGCGCGAGGGTCTGAAAGCTCAGCAGGCCGAATACGCGACCGACACCCTGATCAATATCGAGAAAGCGTCCTTTACCGATGTTCATGTACAGGACGCCGTCCATGGTTGCCAGCGAAAAATCCCCTGGCGCCCCTTCCCACTGTGCACCGATATTTAATTGCGTCTCGCCGCCTTCAATTGAAGTCACGTCGTATTCGAATTGCTTAAGCAATTCCCCAAGCGCCTCTGCCTGAACGGCTATATCAAACTGCGATCGTTGTTCTTTATTGTTTATTAGCCAGTCTCCCTGGGCGGAGATATTGACGCCCGGTGAGGTCAACACGAGTTCATCCAATCGTTGTCCATCGTTGACAGGCGATGTCTTGAGGCGAGCCTCACCCAGCTCGATGGTCCCATAGGTCAGTGCTTCGCAATGGGCGTTGAGCGCAGGGAGTTGCCTTGGATCGACGCGCCTTCTGCCTTCGTCTGACGTGACACGGTCAAGCTTCAGATAGTCAAATGCCACATGGACGGGTGCGACGGATGGATCTGGAGGCACCGTAATCGACCCACTCGCCTCGGGCCCTCGGATGTCGGCGACCCATTGCTGTCGATCATGGTTAATCTTTAGGCTAACGTCATTGAACCACTGATTGAAAACTTCCAGTTTGGAAGCCCCGATCTCGATGTCAATCGTTTCCGGCTGGAGGCTGATTGTTGACAGTTTCGCATTGCGCGCATGGCTGTGTAGGAAATCCAGCCACGGGCTCAAGGCGAGTTCGGCGAGTTCACCGCGAACAAGAAGTCCTGGGTTATCGGGTAGGCGCGGTGTACCTTGGCCGAGTTGTATGCTGATGCGATTCTGGGCGGGGCCGCTGGGTCCCTCGTGAAGCTCAAGCTTGCCGCTTACGATTGTGCTGTAATGGAAGGTGAAGTCATGTCGTGTCAAGTCAGAAATTTGGGTAACGATGGTGGAGTTTCGCGTTTCGTAGGGGGCCTTACCAAGCGGTGCAGGCATGTTAATCCCCATACCCTCAAGCGCTGAAGTGATCCGAATCTGCCCAGGGTTCTCCGGGTTACAGCAGTCAGTCGGCAGACGCACCCGAGCTTGCCAATTCGTCTGTCCGTCAACCCAGCGTTCGTCAAAGAGTGCAAGCCTTGATTCAAGCTGAATGAGCTGATCCGCGATGAAGGCACCATCGGCCGTGCCAATCAGCAGCAGTTCGGTATCCGCTTTCCCACCGGCATAATTTGTGCTGATGTCAATTTGGATGGGCCGCCCGAAGAGCTGGCCTTCAAGCCCTTCTGCGAACAAACGTTTCTCCGTAAACTCCAACTGGCCGGCAAGGTCCGTAATTGTGATACCCAACCGCTCGGAGGATACGGAGTTCCCGGTCCCTTGCACCTGCCCCTGTACGGTGTAATCGCCCCGGCTATTCAAGGGGACCTCCATGGTGATGTCTACCGTGATTGCGCCATCGAAGGCCATCGTGCTGAACTGCCTTCCAACGGCCTTCGATGCTAATGGACTTTGTACTATCAATGTCTGCACATCCTTAGCAGGCCCTATTATTGTGCTGTGTCCT
Organism: Gammaproteobacteria bacterium; assembly: GCA_027296625.1. Lineage (NCBI taxonomy): Bacteria > Pseudomonadati > Pseudomonadota > Gammaproteobacteria > Gammaproteobacteria bacterium. The sequence goes on from JAPUIX010000170.1 coordinate 30,664, forward strand.
TTGAATAGCATCTTCGCTGCGTTGACATCAGCAATCTCGCCATGTACGTTCACAATTTCAGAGTTAAGTATTCTCGCGTGTGTCGCATCGAAGCTGACGCTCTGGCCTTTGAAGGTGATGTTCGCCTCAATATCGTTAACTTGAGGCCAACCTGACGCAAAGTTCAAGACCCCATCGCTAATGCTTGCCCGTACTTCAAAACGCCCTTGACCCTCAGTGAACGGGAACTCGTCAAGCTGGCCGCGCAATACACCTTGGCCTTCCGTGATCCATCCAGCAGCGATCGTATCTTTGACCCATTGCTTATCTGATTCCGATACGGTGTTCGGGAGATATCGGGCAATGTGTTCTAGCCTCACATCTTCAAATCTCACGACAAGATCGGCTGTTGGAATCCAATTTTTTCCCGGCCAAGCGAGTCGTCCGCCGAGTGTCGCATTGATTTCTTCGCTGTCTATGGTTAACAGATCGGATGTCACCATCCAGCCGTCCTCATCATGCGTCCAGTGTATCTTCCCCTCTAGCCGATCAAGCCACAGCGGCACCTTAAACCATTTAGGAAATTCCAGCTGGAGTGAATCTGCATCCAAAAGCAATTCGCCACCACCAAACGTACCGCTGACACTGCCACGTAATCCGTTGATTCCCGGTAGATCGGCAGCTGCATCGGCGATCAGATCATCAAAGTGTGCCCTGAGAAAAAGTCGCTCATCGAATTTCCGCTCCGGGCGGTAATCAAATCGGATACGCCGAAGCTCACCGCGTGGTGCGGCATTCAAAACGTACCGGCGGAGTATTGGTGGTAGGACAGGCAACCTCGCCAAGAACGGCGCAATATCATCGAGTTGGAGAAACCGAAGACTACCTGTGAATCGGTGTTGACCTGTCTCTGGCAGTGGCGTGATACGGAGCTGGATGTCATCTTCCGGCCAGGCTCCATGGGGCGTCTTAACCCAGAGTCGAGTTACATTAATCAGCCAACCATCATTCGTTGTCCGCAAAGCGGCAACTTGCGCCTTGGCCTCTTGAAAAGATATACCCGCACTGTCAAATAACAGTTCGAAAGATCCAATCGCAAATTGTCCCTCGATCGTCCTGAGCTTGGCACCGGCCCATCTGGTCCAAACTTGGAGATCAATTTCGCCATGTGCTATATCAAGGTTGGTCTTGACGATGTCGCGGAGCCATGGCCCCGGATGAATTCCGTGTCCTTCTATGTAAAGTTCCCCGGACCAATCGGAGGTTGTGAGGTCGCCTTGAGCATCTAGGGCGAAATCAAGCCCCTCACCCATGGAGTGAGGTAGACGGGCAGATCCTTCCAATTGCAGGCGGTCGCCTGCACTTCGAAGTTGCAGTGACACGTCCGTAAAGGACAGTGGTTCGGCCATGGTTTGCAGGTCGACCCAGGTCACACGCGCCTGTTGGATAGCGAGTTGATTCTGCTGTTGCAGCCAGGTACCCAGGTCGCTGATGGCACCGTCCGGGTCGCTCCAATCACCCTCACCCAACCCTTCAACCACGACCGACCTGTCAAGGTTTCGCGTCAGTGACAGCTGCAATCCGGTTATTGTCAGGTGTCCAGGGACCAACTCTTTTCTAAGCACGCTGTTGATGGGATCGATACTGATGCGGGCATGGTCAAAGTGTGCCATCCGTCCTGTGCCGTCTGCATCCAATAGGCTGATGTTCTTTAGGTAGAGCTGCGGGCGCCAGCCGCGCCATTCGGCTTCGATGGATTCTATTTCCACCGGCTGGCCCATATAGGCGCTTACCCACTGTTGAATTTGGTCTTGATATTCGCCGATTCCGGGCAGCATAAGCCGCACCGCAGTGACGGTTACGGCTGCCAACAGGGTGACCCCGGCGAATACATACCAGGCGATAGCGAGTGTTGATTTAATTAGGCGGATGAGCATCTACGATGCTGTAGCGTCACAGTAGAACAATGTCATATTGTTCCTGGGTGTAGAGGGTCTCTACCTGGAATGTAATGGGCCTGCCGATAAATTCTTCCAGTTCGGCGACACTGGTTGACTCATCGTCAAGGAGCCGATCGACGACTGTCTGTGAGGCTACAACAAGCAATTTCTGTGCATCAAATTGACGCACCTCACGAACAATTTCGCGGAAGATCTCATAGCACACAGTTTCTGCCGTCTTGATAGAACTTCGGCCGTTACAGGTAGGGCAGGTCTCGCACAGGATATGTTCAAGACTTTCACGTGTGCGCTTGCGCGTAATCTGAACAAGTCCTAGTGAGGTGATTTCGCTTATCGTAACATTTGAATGATCTCGCTCTAGATTTTTCTCCAGCGCGCGCAAAACTTGCCGTCGGTGTCCCGGCTCAGACATATCAATAAAATCAACAATGATAATGCCACCTAAATTCCGTAGTCGCAGTTGACGTATGACCGCCTGCGAGGCTTCGAGATTAGTCTTAAATATCGTTTCTTCAAGATTACGATGCCCAACGAATGCGCCAGTGTTGATATCAATCGTTGTCATCGCTTCGGTTTGATCTATGATGAGATGTCCCCCGGATTTAAGTTGCACTTTACGTTCTAACGCCTTCTGAACTTCGTCCTCTACCATATACAGGTCCAAGATGGGAGGTTCGCCGGCGTAATGTTCGATCCGGTCGACAAAATCCGGAATAAATTGCTTCGCGAATTCAAGCACGCGTTGATAGGCTTCTTGGGAGTCAATGCGCACTTTCTCTATGTCGGAGTCGACCAAGTCACGCATCGTTCGCATGACCAACGGTAGATCTTCATATACGATGCCCGGCGCGAACGTATTTTCGGCGCGTACCATTACAGAATCCCAAAGCCTTCGTAGAAATTCCATGTCTTTGCACAACTTGTCCTCGCTAACACCTTCTGCGGCAGTCCGAACAATGTAACCACCGGCGTTCGGGCCGCTTACTTGTTCTGTGCTTGTCGTCACAATTTGCGTGTCGTCACCTACGACTGCAATCTTCCGTAGCCCAGGATGGTTGCGAAGCACGATATGCCGAAGCCGATCACGCTCCAAGTCGTCTTCGATCTTCTGGGAAACGCCAACTGTGTGAAACGCTGGCACAAAAACGATGTAGCGCGACGGAATTGAAAGGTGTGTGGTCAATCGTGCCCCCTTACTACCAAGCGGGTCCTTGATGACCTGGACCAGCACTTCCTGGCCCTCCCGGAGCAACATATCGATCCCAGGAGTGGAAATCCTCGTGCGATTCTCGCCATCTATGTTTGCGGAACCGTCAACCATATCCGAGGTGTGCAAGAATCCCGTCCGGTCAAGTCCGACGTCTATAAAGGCTGCCTGCATCCCGGGTAGGACCCTGGACACGCCGCCCTTATAGATATTGCCCACTAGACCGCGTCGACTGGATCGCTCGATCAGGATTTCCTGGAGGACGCCATTCTCTAAGACTGCAACGCGCGTCTCCTGGGGAGTCACGTTAATTAGGATTTCTTCGCTCATTCGTTGGGCGCGCTTATTCTCGCCTAGGTAAGAAAAACCGACTGCCAATCAAACCCACCTGGCGCCCATTTAACCAAGATGCGGGTTTCTTGGCTAGATGTGGCGAGTGGAGCCCTGCATGGGTCAGACCCGATCTCGGCATCTGGGCTTTAGCGAAACTTCGCTCCTCTGGAGTTAGACACTGATCGAACCTACAATTCAGTGTTTACTGGGTACGCAGGCGTTGCATGCCGAAATATCAGCGCTTAAGCCCAGGGCAGGATGAAGGGATCGACAGTGGAAGCGCGTTTACTGGACCAGCTCCGTCGGATATTACCCGCCGAGGCCGTGATCGCGGATGAGGAGTCGCTCCGGGCCTACGAATGCGATGGCCTCTCGGCGTATCGCGCGTTACCGGGAGTCGTGGTTCTGCCGGATACCATTGCCCAGGTGCAACAGATCCTGTGCCTTTGTCACCAACGACACATCCCGGTAGTCGCACGGGGGGCGGGTACGGGTCTATCGGGTGGTGCGCTGCCGATACCTGACGGACTGGTACTGAGCCTCACCAAGTTCACGAGCGTCCTGAATGTCGACCCGGTTAATCGGACGGTCAGGGTTCAGCCGGGGGTGCGGAACATCACCATTTCCGACGTGGCTGCGCCATATGGTTTGTTCTATGCGCCGGATCCCTCTTCTCAGATCGCCTGTACCATCGGTGGCAACGTAGCAGAGAATTCCGGCGGCGTGCACTGTTTGAAATACGGCCTAACGGTTCACAACATTCTCGCATTGAAGATTGTGACGATCGAAGGCGATTTGCTCTCTATTGGAAACAATGCGCTGGATGCGCCGGGCTATGATCTGCTTGCAATTCTAACCGGCTCAGAAGGCATGTTGGGCGTGATTGTTGAGGTTACAGTGAAGCTCCGACCCAAACCGCAAGATGCCCGGGTCGCATTGGCGGCTTTCGATCAAGTTGACACGGCAGGCACAGCAGTAGCCGATATCATTGCAAGCGGAATCATCCCAGCGGGCCTTGAGATGATGGACAAGGCAGCGGTACATGCCGCTGAAGCTTTCGTCCAGGCTGGATATCCTACCGAAGCCGAGGCGATCTTACTGTGTGAACTGGACGGCGCGCCCGATGAAGTGACGGAAGAAATGCAGCATGTTCAGGAGGTGCTGATGCGATCAGGTGCGACCCACATTCAGGTCGCCCGTGATGAGGAAGAACGTCAAAGATTCTGGGCTGGTCGCAAAGCCGCGTTTCCCGCACTCGGCCGTATCGCTCGGGATTATTATTGTATGGACGGCACGATCCCGAGACGCTGTCTTTCGGAGGTACTCACGCGCATCAGTGAGCTCTCGGCTGAGTATGGGCTCCGGGTCGTCAATGTCTTCCACGCCGGGGACGGCAATCTTCATCCGGTGATTCTCTATGACGTCAATGCCCCCGGTGAACTACAAAAGACTGAGGCGCTTGGCGGGAAGATCTTGGAGGCCTGCGTCGCAGCCGGTGGCACCGTGACGGGAGAACACGGGGTCGGTGTTGAGAAGTTGAATCAGATGTGCGTGCAATTTAGTGCCGATGAATTGACCCAATTTCACGCCATCAAACGGGCCTTCGATCCACCGGGGCTACTTAATCCGGGCAAAGCTGTGCCGACCTTACGGCGCTGCGCTGAGTTTGGCGCGATGCACGTACATGACGGCGAGCTCCCGTTTCCTGAGCTCGAGCGGTTTTAGTCCAAAACTAGGCGTTGCGCCGCCTAAAAGCCGTACCCTTGCCAAAAGCCGATCAGAGCCTCCAGGACCTTGCCGAGGTTGTCAGTGAAGCCTATGTTGCGGGTAAACCGCTTAGGATCAGCGGTGGGGGGACCAAGACGTTCTATGGGCGGGAAGGCGGGTCTGGCGAGGTCCTTGATGTCAGACCCCATAAGGGCATCATCTCCTACGAGCCCAGTGAGCTGGTGATTACGGCCCGAGCCGGGACGCCGCTCAATGAGATTGAGGAGGCCCTTGCCGAAGGCGGTCAGATGTTGGCCTTCGAGCCCCCCCATTTTGGTGAGGGGGCTACCTTAGGGGGGACCGTTGCCTGCGCCCTATCCGGCCCTCGGCGCCCCTACGCAGGGCCGCTGAGGGACTTTGTACTGGGTATCCGGTGCCTGACAGGGACGGGGAAGGCCACGCACTTCGGTGGGCAGGTGATGAAAAACGTCGCCGGTTATGACGTCTCGCGGCTCTTTGCTGGTGCGCTGGGGACGCTAGGAGTGTTGCTCGAGGTCTCCCTCAAGGTGGTGCCTACGCCGAAGGTCGAGCGGACGCTCCGATGTCAGGCGTCGATGAAAGAGGCCATCACCTGGATGAATCGCTGGGCAGGCGAGGCACTGCCGCTGTCGGGTGCCGCTTGCGACGGCACCCATCTCACGATACGCTTGTCTGGTAACGCCAGCGCCGTCGAATCCGCCCATCAGCGGCTGGGTTTGCCGGAAATGCCGGATTCCGGGGGCTACTGGCAGGCGCTCAGAGAGCTGGCGCTGCCTTTTTTTGCTGATGATGCCCCGTTGTGGCGCTTGTCTGTACCGCCCGCAACCAGCCCCCTGGATCTGCCAGGCCGATGGCTCTTGGATTGGGGTGGGGCGCAGCGCTGGCTGGTGACGTCGGCGCCGGCTGAGTCAGTGCGTACCCTGGCGCACAAGGTCGGCGGGCATGCCACGCTATTTCGTGGTGGTGACCGAGCCGGTGAGGTGTTTCAGCCGCTGGCGCCTCCGTTAGCTGTGCTGCATCGCCGTCTCAAGACGGCATTTGACCCCCGTGGGATCTTAAATCCCGGGCGTATGTACCGCGACATGTAGGACATCGCAATTGCACGATCCCAGTTGACATGCAGACGGCACTCGCAAGCGAGTTCAAAGACACGCCCGATGGGTGGGAAGCGGACACGATATTGCGAACCTGTGTCCACTGCGGGTTTTGCACGGCAACCTGCCCAACCTACCAGTTACTTGGGGACGAGCTGGATGGACCGCGAGGACGTATCTACCTCATCAAGGGCTTGTTGGAAGGCAAAGAAGCGGGCCGCGCCACCCAGGTTCACCTGGACCGCTGCCTGACCTGCCGAGCCTGTGAGACGACCTGTCCATCGGGTGTTGCGTTCTCGCGTCTCCTTGACATCGGTCGAAAGCACATCGAAGCGAAGGTCCAACGACCACCCTTAGAGCGGCTCACGCGCTACCTTTTGCGAAAGACCCTTCCCTATCCGGGGCGCTTTGACTCCGTGTTACGCCTTGCTCAGTGGCTCCGCCCGCTGATGCCTTCAAGCCTCAAACGCGCCATCCCGGCAAAGACGCGTGCACTTCCTTGGCCACAAGGCGATCATCGCCGAAAGATGCTGCTGTTTGAGGGTTGTGTGCAGCCGGCCCTTGCGCCCAATACCAACAGAGCCGCCGCGCGCGTCCTTGATCGGCTTGGGATTCTTGCGGTCAGGGCAACCGCCGCCGGCTGCTGTGGGGCGATTAGCCACCATATGGCAGCGGGCGACGAGGCACAGGGGTTAGCGCGTCGAAACATCGACGCGTGGTGGCCCCATATCCAGGAAGGGGCCGAGGCGATTGTGTGCACGGCGAGTGGCTGTGGCGCGATGATTAAAGACTATGCACAGATCTTGCGCAAGGACCCAAATTATGCGGATAAGGCCGCACAGATCGCCACGATGGCAATGGATCCCTGTGAGGTATTGGGCGAGCTTGATCTCAATGCCCTGACGATTCGCCCGGATATCCCGAAGCGCCTCGCCTTTCATTCCCCCTGTACACTGCAGCACGCGCAACAGCTAAACGGCATAACTGAGGCGCTCTTGAGGCGGCTCGGTTTTGAACTGACGCGGGTTCCCGACAGCCATCTCTGCTGTGGTTCGGCCGGAGTATACTCGCTGCTGCAAAGGCCCTTGGCCCGAAGACTCCTACACAACAAGGTTGAGGCGCTGCAGGCTGATCAACCTGCGCTCATTGCAACCGCCAACATCGGTTGTCAGATGTATATACAGCAGGCGGCAGACGTGCCGATCCGTCACTGGATCGAATTACTGGACCCGCAGCAGTAGCGGCGCTGCCTGCTAAAGTACACGGGATATGGCTGGTTCGGATACTGCCCGGGCGCCCGTTCGGGGGAGTGGGTATCAAGGTGCATGTTGATCCGTAGGCAAACGCCTGGGCTGGGCGCACTATTCAATCAGAAGAATATCGTCAAATTCCTCGTCTTCTAGCTCTAGTTCGTCGTCGATGAATTTCTCAATATCATAATCTTCCGCTGGCGGGTGACCATCGTAGATCAAGAAAGTGCGGCGCTGACGATAGGCTTCTCGCGTGAAGGTATAGGGATCAATCGCGGCCTGATCGCGCAGGCGGGTGGCGTCCAGAAGGTTCGCCCGTTTGTTGATGATGCCCACTGCGGCGACGGGGATCAGAATAACGTTGGCAATGGAAAAGTAGAATAACGGGTTGGTTAGGAGGCTCGTGCCATAGTCCGGCACGTCACGGGGCGTACTTGGACCGAGAAATGGGATCACGAGATAGTCCCCTTCGCCCGAACCCCATTTGGCCAGGGTTTGCCCAAAGTCCTCTTCGTGCCTTGGCAGCCCGATGGCCGTTCCAACGTCAACGATCCCGCCAATGCCCAGCGTCGTATTAAAGATAAAGCGTGCTACATCGCTGCCCGTCTGATCGACCTTGCCCTGAAGGATGTCATTGAGGATAACGTTAAGATAGGCAAAATTCTCGTAGACGTTGGTTATGCCGGTGCGGAGCAGCTGGGGCGTGATCGCGACATAACCCTTGGCGATGGGTTTAAGAATGGCTCTATCGAGGGCATCATTAAAATTGTACGATGGCCTGTTGAACGAATATTCGAGCGGATCGTTGCTTGAAGCAGCGTCTTCTTCTGTCGCTTCCACGTCCATCGCTGCGGCTTTCGGCATATCTGCCTCCGCCGCTTCGGAAGCGGTGGATTCGGCACTTGCCCCGCTTCCAAGCAGGAAGAGGATCATGAGCCAAAGACAGATCGTAACGCTTCGGGGTCCTTGTTGGCCGTTCATAGGGCCTCTTTGTTATTGATGATTGGTTATTGAACGTAACTTGTCGCAACGATGGCACTGCATGCTGCAACAGGATCGCTCGCTTCAGTTTGCCGCAATTTTATCGTACTCGGCTGTCTTCTCCCTTATCTCGGCTAAGAGCGCATCAAAACCCTGATCTCTTATGACGGCGGTGTATTCGGCGCGCTTCAATGACAGGTCGCTTACGCCGTTGGCAATCACATTGAGGATGTACCACCGCCCGTTTTTTTCGTGGAGGAGATAATCGAGATGCACGATCTCTCCGTCCGCCTTCACTAGTTCGGTTCTTATAACGACACGCCCGCTCTCTAGTCGTTCTACATTCGCGGGCCGGAATGTTTCTTCGTTGTATTCATCGAATAGGGAGGCCGCTGCAGCGATACCGTAACCAATGAAGGTCTTTATGAATTCGGTCTTTTGGTCACGATCGAGTGTCTTCCAGTACCTGCCCAAGACCAGTCTGCTGATGTACGGCACGTCGAAGCTTGAGATGAAAACCGGCTTAAGCTGCTCATAACGTCCGCTATAGCCGAGCTGGTCAGCATTCTGCATGACATCGAGTAGGGTGGACTGGAACCGGTCGACGAGCTCACTGGCCCCCGACTCAGGAGCAGCCTTCGATGATGCGGATACCAACGACATCGAGAGAAGCACAACCAGCAGAGCATTGAACACGTGTCTCATCGTCGCATTAACACCCTGATTCCATCATATTGATTGGGACCTTAGGCAACATAGCATATTTTTTTTTGGTGTGCCGGGATCTGTCTAAGATCCCGATTCCGGCTTATTTGCTCGCGTGGCCAAGTCATCCATTATCGGCAGCGTCTGCATAGGTGCGGCCTTTCCAACGGGATCCTTCGCCAGCCCAGTGGCGAATCGCTGAAGTCCAGGTCATCGCCAGGTAGAGCATGCCAATCACGGGCAACCAAACGGCCCACGCGCTGGACAAGCCGTAATACTTGAGCGTCGGCACATAGCTCAACGCCATGGCGGCCAATGTGAGGGCGGAAAGCGCTCGTACGCCGTCTGAGGCAAAAAACACGCCCGCCATGGGGAGGGTGAAGGCCGCCAGGAGCATCAGGGTACATAATACCAGCAGCCCATTGGAATAGCGGAGCTGGGTAAAGGCGGTGCGGGCTACGGTATTCCAGACGCTCCGAAGGCGCTCATAGGAACGAATGCTCCGGACCGAATGGGTAAGCCCTATCCAGGTGTGACCTCCTTGCGCCTTGATGCATTGCGCCAGAGCACAATCATCGATCAATTGATCTTTTAGCGCATGAAACCCGCCAATCTTATCGAGCATGCTTGTGCGAAGCAGTATGCATCCACCTGCTGCGGCGGCAACGGCGTGTGCCGGAGAGTTTGACAAACGGAAGGGATACAACAGTTTGAAAAAGTAGATGAAGGCCGGCATCAAGAGCTTTTCCCAGAATCCCACCATTCGTAATTGTGCCATGAGCGAAATGGCCTGTAGATCCTCTGCCTCCAGTTTTTGTTGAAGTGTTGCGAGAATGCCGGGTTTCAGTTCAATATCGGCATCCAATAGCAGCGTCACGTCCGTGTTGACGTACGCCCGTCCTTGCTCCAGCGCCCAGAGCTTGCCACTCCAGCCGGATGGCATCGGCTTTCCGGAAACAACTTCGAGATTCTCCAGATGAAGCCTGCGCGCGACGTTGGCGGTACTGTCGTTGGACTGATCGTCGATCAGAATGATCCGGAGATTGTTTCCTTGCCGGGCGAGCGCAGGCAGTGTGGCCTCAATGACGCTGGCCTCATTCCGTGCCGGGATGAGTGCGGTGATGCGACTTAGATCAGGTTTGCCTTCGGGATTTGCATCCAATGACTCTTTAGTGCTCCATGGTCGCCATGGCAACGCCAGGATGCCTAACCAGATCAGCGCCCCCGGTAATACCAGGTAGAGCCACGTCATTCACGCGACCTGCCGATTCGTGCAGGTCTTGCTTGACTCGCGTTCTGCGATCAATATCGGTTGGGGTAAGGGGGCGTCGTTGTAGGTGACCAGAGGCTCTGGAGCCAAGGGCCCTTCAGTACGTGGCCCACGAAGAGCGATCCATAGTGCCTTCAAGGGGCTAGCAAAAGTATCGTTGACCGCTGTAGGTTCATAGCCGCAGTGGACCATGCAATCTGCGCACTTCGGGTTGCGGCCCGTGCCGTAGTGTTCCCAGTCCGTCTCTTCCATTAGTTTCTCAAACGTTGGCGCATAGCCTTCGCCTACCAGTAAGTAACACGGCTTCTGCCAGCCAAATACATTGCGCGTCGGGTTGCCCCATGGTGTGCACTGATAGGCTTGGTTACCCGCAAGAAAATCGAGATACAGGGATGACTGGTTGAAACGCCATTTGCGACCCTTGCCAAGCCGGAAGATATCGCGAAAAAGTTGGTTGCTGGTCTTTCGTTTTAGAAACACATCCTGTTTTGGCGCACGCTCGTAACTATAACCAGGTGAAATGGTTACGCCTTCCACCCCGAGACCCATAGCGAAGTCAAGAAATTCTGCGACCTCGTCAGCTTGTTCCCTTTGAAATAGCGTGCAGTTTATGGTCACTCGAAAGCCTTTTTCACTTACCTTTCTAATTGCTTCTATAACCTTGTCAAAAACGCCTTCTCGACATACAGATGTGTCGTGCCGTTCGCGATTGCCATCGAGATGGATCGAGAACGTGAGATAAGGAGACGGGGTGTAGTCATCTATGCGCTTCTCAAGAAGCAACGCGTTAGTGCAGAGATAGACGAATTTTTTGCGCTTAATGCAACCTTCTACAATCTTAGGCATCTCCTTGTGAATAAGTGGTTCACCGCCGGGAATCGACACAATAGGGGCACCGCACTCATCCACAGCGTCCATACATTCTTCATAGCTCAGACGCTTGTTCAGGATCTCGTCGGGGTAATCGATCTTTCCACAACCTGCGCATGCGAGATTGCAGCGAAAAAGAGGTTCAAGCATAAGCACTAGGGGATAGCGCTTTACCCCACGGAGCTTTTGCCAAACGATGTATTTGCCTACACGATACTGCTGGAATAATGGGACACTCATCACTTCCCCCTCGTTTTTCGGGAAACTACCACCTCATCGTCCGACCGGTGGGAGAATTTCTTAGTGGCGGAGTAAGATAATGTAAGTACACGGAAATGTACAGGCTGTCTATTAGGCTGGGATCCGTCCCGACGGGCCAAAGTAGGGGTGCCGGGGATAACCAGCCACATTTTCTTGCAACCGCTGGGTGGCCTATCCATAATGTGGGCTCGATTGCGCCCAGTTGAGCCTATGAGCAACGACCATCAGTATAAGATGCTTGATTCAATCAAGGGTCCCGAGGATCTCCGTCGCCTTTCTGAATCTGAACTCGTGCCTCTGGCGGATGAACTGCGTAATTTTCTGCTCGCGTCTGTAAGCCAAAGTGGCGGGCATTTTGCTGCCGGCCTCGGTACAGTAGAGCTGACCATTGCGTTGCACTATGTCTTTAATACCCCGGAGGATCGGCTGGTCTGGGATGTAGGCCACCAAGCTTATCCGCATAAGGTTTTGACGGGACGGCGCGAGCGTATGCACACAATACGGAAGTGGGGAGGACTGGCCCCATTTCCAAAACGAAACGAAAGCCACTTCGATACTTTTGGCACCGGCCATTCCAGCACCTCGATTAGCGCTGCCTTGGGCATGGCCATTGCGGCGGCACGTCTAGATGTTGACCGCAAAGTCGTGGCCGTAATCGGCGATGGCGGTATGACTGCCGGAATGGCCTTTGAGGCGCTCAACCATGCTGGCGATCTTGGAACGAACTTGCTCGTCGTCCTCAATGACAATGACATGTCGATCTCTCCTAATGTTGGCGCGCTGTCTAATTACTTCGCGAAAGTGCTGTCAGGCAAACTCTACTCGACTGTCCGTGAAGGCAGTAAGAAAGCGCTAGCCAAGATGCCTTCTGTTTGGGAACTCGCGCGGCGGGCCGAAGAGCATTTCAAAGGCTTAATTATTCCAGGGACGCTATTTGAAGAGTTGGGATTCAATTATATCGGTCCGATCGATGGGCACGATTTGCCTACGCTTGTGACCACACTGAAGAATCTCAGTTCCCTGAAAGGACCGCAAATGCTTCACGTTGTCACACGCAAGGGTAAAGGTTACGCGCCGGCTGAAGCGGATCCCGTTAAATATCATGGCGTCACTCCATTTGATCCGAAAACGGGTATTGTCCCCTCAAAGTCCAAGTCTAAGCCCACGTACAGCAAGATCTTTGGTGATTGGATTTGCGATATGGCGCGAATTGATGAGCGTTTAGTGGCGATTACGCCCGCCATGCGCGAGGGTTCGGGGCTGGTAAGATTCGCTAAAGAATTTCCGGAGCGTTACTTTGATGTCGGGATTGCCGAACAGCATAGTGTGACCGTTGCAGCCGGGATGGTGTGTGACGGCCTGAAGCCCGTCGTGGCCATTTATTCAACGTTCCTGCAGCGCGCTTACGATCAGGTCATACATGACATCATAAATCAGAAGCTGCCTGTCATGTTTGCGATCGACCGGGCGGGCCTGGTCGGTGCCGATGGGCCAACCCACAACGGCAGCTTTGATCTGACGTATCTACGTTGCTTGCCTGACATGGTGGTCATGGCGCCTTCCGATGAGAACGAGTGTCGCCAGATGCTGTACACGGCCTTTCTGCTGGACCAGCCGAGTGCGGTACGCTATCCTCGCGGTAGCGGCCCGGGCGCTTCTGTGGAGTGGGATATGACGGCGCTACCCATCGGCAAGGCGGAGTTACGTCGCGAGGGCAGCGGCATTGCGATCCTTGCCTTCGGCACGATGGTGAGTCCCGCACTCGAAGTTGCCGAGGAACTGGATGCGACGGTGGTCAACATGCGGTTTGTCAAGCCGCTGGACGAAGACATGATCTTGAACATGACCGCGCGGCATGATTTGTTGGTGACGATAGAAGAAAATGTCATAGCAGGGGGCGCCGGTAGCGGGGTTAACGAGTGCCTAGCCGCCCACGGTGCCTGCCATCCGGTGATTAACTATGGTCTACCCGATCGCCTCATCCAGCACGGATCACGTGACGATATGTTGGCGAATGCGGAACTGACCTCCGAGGCGATCTTACGTTTCATACAGGATTGTGTGCATAAAGACGAAAAACGCCGTCCGGCACGAAGCGCCAGAGTTGCCCGCTTCGTCCGCTAGCGTTAACCGCTTTTCTTAATGTTCAATCGGCGGCGGCATCGACTGCGCCCGGCTTTCCAAGAGGCCCCCCATGTTCTGCCATCGCGCATTCAACGGCCGAGAGAAAACGTCCCATGTCCTCGTGGGTGATTGCACCCATCGGGGAGACGCGGAATATACGGCGAGCGAATTCTCCTTGGCCAGCATAGACGACAAAACCGCGCTCTTTTAAGGCATCGTGAAAAGTGTCGTAGTCTATTCCTTCGGGGAGATAAAAGGCATTTAGGACAACCGATGAGACCTTTTCAGGTAAGAGGGGGACTATTCCTAAGTCCTCAAGGCCGCTGCGGACCGTCTCTGCGAGCGTTTTGTACCTAGCGTGTCTGGCGCGCCATCCCCCTTCGTCTTCGAACTCGCCGAGCGCCTCGGCCAGTGCATAGAACGCCTGTACCGATTGGGTGTAGGGTGTGTCGCCTGTATCCTGTGCCCGGCAGTAGCGTTCCAGATCGAGATAGAGGCTGCGCCGGGGGCCATTCACACCAAGCAACGCATTCCGGCGCACGATCACAAACGACGCGCCCGGGACGCCGTGGAGGCATTTGTTCGCTGTTGCCGCGCAGCCTGCGATATCCAACGCCTCGAAGTCCAACGCCTCCGCGCCAAAGCTGCTGACGGCATCCACAAGTAATGGGATGCCCCGCCCGCGACACAATTCGCCTATCGCGGTGAGGTTATTCAACCGCCCCGTGGTTGTCTCGTGATGGACGACCGCCACGTGCGTGAACCCGTTGGTCTCGGCGAGGCCTCGCGAAAGCGCAGCAAGGTCAATGCTCTCGCCCCACGGATGGGCGAAGCGCATGTGGTCAATCTGATGGATCGAAGCGATCTCACAAAGCCGCTCACCGTAGACACCGTTCTCCAGGATCAGGACCCGGCCCTCTTGTGGAACCAAGCTCGTTATCATCGCCTCCATTGCCGCCGTGCCGGAGCCTGTTAAGAGGACTGTTGCAAATGCCTGGGGCGAGAGCCCATAGACCCGCAGCAGGGCTTGGCGGATCTGGTCCTGCAATGCGAAGAACTCCGATTCCCGGTGAGACAGATCAGGACGCTGTAAGGCCTGGCGAACACGCTCGCTGAGGTTCACTGGGCCCGGTGTCAACAGGATCATGCCCGGCGCTGGGATGGCTGGGTTGCACTGCGGATATGGCTCATCAGGCGCTGGCAAACGGCATCGGGCGAAAGGGCCGGCCGTGGCAGGTCCTTCGGCCTGCCTGTCTGGATCTTGAGGTGCCCAAATCGAGGTCCGTCTCCTGCATCTTCAGCAAGCAGTCGATCGACCAGCGCTAAATCATCGCCGTCCATGGCCAGTGTGTAACCGCAGGCCAGCGCCACGTCGGCAAAGGACACGCTAGCGGAAACGGTGGCCTGCGCCCCGGTCGAGTCGTGTGCATGGTTGTCCAGTACCAAGTGCGTTAGATTCGGACCACCGTAGGCCCCGATGGTGGCGAAGTTGCCCATGCGCATGAGTGCCGCACCATCGCCGTCAATCACGACGACCCTCATATCTGGGCGCGCCATGGCGAGCCCGAGACCCAAAGAGGAGGCACAACCCATCGATCCGACCATGTAGATGTGGTTGCTTCGATCTGCCAGGGCAAAGAGCTCCCGACCGGTATAACCGGTTGTTGCAATGAGCACCGTGTCGTGTTCCGGCGTGAGCTCGATGACGCGCTCTAAGACCTGACTGCGTGTGAGAAGCTCGCCAGCTCTTCGCTTAAAAAACCGGTGCCGTCGCCTCTTCGGCGCCTCTTTCGGGGTGATGGCCGTTTTCCGGTTTAGGTGGTGGGGTCCGACCGTGCCCTTGCGCATCACCAGCGCATAGGGCCTGCGCTCGGAGGACGTGTACGCCTCAACGCGACTCAGCACTGGTTCGATCTGTTCCGCATCGGTAGGAAAAAACTCCCAGGGCACTGCCATCGTTTCGAAAAGGTTACCTGTGATCCGCCCCATCAACTCGTGCTGCGGCTCATCCTCGCGGTCGGGATCACCCCGCAGTGTGCAGATGATGAGCACCGGTATGCGAAACACATGGGAAAGCGAAGTCAGGGGGTTAATCGCGTTACCCAGCCCGGAGTTCTGCATCATGACCACGGCTTGTTGGCCGCCGATGACGGCACCAGCTGAGGCGGCGAGGGCATCGCCCTCATTGGACGATGACACATAGGTAAGGCTGTCGTCGTCGATGACATAGTTGATGAAGGGTGTAAGGAAGGAACAGGGGACGCCGGCGTACCATTGGTAGCCACAACGCCGTGCGGATTCGACGAATTGCTCAGCACTAATCACGGTCACCGATTCCTTGGGCGATCGTATGTTAAGGTCCCATGTGTGAAATCGCCCGCACGGTCGATATCGTCCAGTGTGTTCACGTCAAGCCAGTGCCCATTGATGTAATGCACTGTGATTGTGTTGCCGTTTTGAACAAGATGGTTCAAAAGATCTGGCATGCCCATGCGGTTGAAGTGAGGATGCTGCATTAGTTTGTCAAGTGCCTTGGTTAACCATTGTCTACCCAGTCTGCGTGTACGCAGCATGCCGATCCAGCGGCCATTTGGTTGCCCGAAGTCATCGTTTTTGGTCTTTTCTGATACATGCAGGAGTTCGACGTCCTGGCTAAACAACGAACGATCATCTGGCGCTGAGCAATAGGCAAAATCCGGTGAACCGGAGAGGGGAGTGCTAGGCGTTGCCGAATCGACGACTGCAACGATTTCACCTTGGCAATCCAGTAAGTCCCTTAAGATGTAGCTACGAAACAGGAGATCTCCATACAGGATCAGCATGTCGTCATGGAATGACCCTTGAGCACAGGCCAGCGAGGCTAACTCACCCGTGGATTCATGGTCGGGATTAATCATCACCTTGACGCCTTTGATATTAGTGATAGCCTCCGCCTTGTAACCGGCCACAATAGCTATATCGTTAATCTCTTGTTTCTTGAATTCACTTACGAGTCGACTGAGAAGTGGCTGGCCTCCGATCGGCAGCATACCCTTGGGCCGATCATGTGTCAGTCCCGCCAACTCTTGCCCCCGCGTTGCCGCAAGAACAATTGCATGGGTCTGGTGTTCATTTGGCCTCGCGTAACGCTGTGCTGCGTCGAGCAATTCGTCGGCACCCTGCAGGCGGAATAGTTCTTGGACTGGGGCGATGCGATCTTCGATATTGACTAGAGTCTGACTTGACTGGATCTCCTGAGCGATGGACGACATGCTCGACACAGAAGTGCGTATCATTTGATTTGCCCAGATCACAAGACTAATTTTTTCTTTGCGAAAGACATCTGTTGGCGTACTACAATAGGTTGTGGGCACAATGATGAGTGGTGATCGGCCGGACCACTCTCGTGTAAACGTCAGCACTTCATCGGGACGTGGCAGCCTGCTGTGAATTAAAATCGCGTCGGCCCCTGCTTTATAATAGGCGCTGGCCCGACGTAGCGCTTCGCTCATATCCCAACCGGTAATTAACGCCTCGACTCTCGCGACGATTCTGAAATCCGGATCGGTCTGGCTATCCTTCCCTGCCTTGATCTTGCCGCAAAATTCATCCACATTTGCTAAGGGTTGGCGGTTTGGGTTGATGAAACTGTTCGATTTTGGGAACAATTTGTCTTCAATACAAACACCGGCTACTCCCCTTTGTTCAAGTTTTCTTACAAGCCGACGCATATTGTTGAAGTCGCCGTAGCCGGTATCCCCATCAAGTAAGATTGGGATCCGCGTTGCGTCTGCCATAAACTCAAGCATTTCCACTACCTGAGTCCAGCTTGCCTCATTGTTGTCCCGTACGCCGAATTGAGCAGAGATGGCCAAGCCACTGGCCCAGATCCCCTTAAAACCGGCTTCCTCCACAATTCGGGCACTGATTCCGTTATGCGCCTCCATGATAAATTCGAGTTCCGGCGATTCAAGCAATGCTCGTAACTGAGCACATTTGCTTGGTGAGCAGGCGGGTGTTTGGGGCTTTGCCATTTAGTGAGCCGAATTCATGATCTTGGGGAGTATGTGGCGTTGAGCGCGGCCGATATCGGCTGGAAAGTCGATCTCGATCCAGGGCAAGCCGGTAATGTCTTCGTAGGCAAATTCGTGGGGAGAAGCAAGTAATACATCCCGAATGACTTCCTCGTAGGGTTCCTCATCGAGGCCTGCACTGGCATAGTATTCAGCCCTGGCGGCTATGCGGTTAGCAATGTCTCTGGAAAAGCGGAAGAATCCAACGGCTTCGCCGCACATATCAAATTCGAGCGTTTCATCAATCTGCTTGCGAAACTCGACCAGGCGCTTATTGTGGAGACACAACTTAACGGGTTCGTCTCCAGGCTCAAAATCTCGATCTAACAAGAAACAATTGTGCCATCGGCTATCCATCAGCCGCCGAATCAACCGATGATCGTATAGTACATCGGCATCGGTTAATAGCGCACCGTCGCCCGAGGCCAAGTGTTCCCGTACAACCCAGAGACTGATAACGCTGCCTTTTCTGTAGTCTGGATTGTGGATGACGCTGACAAAGCCATCGGGCGCAACCTTTTGTATCTCGTCTTCAATTAATTCGTGCCGATAGCCGACCGCGATGATGACATGCTCGACGCCACACTGGCGAAGCGTTTCCAAGTGTCGAGCCAAAAGTGTGGCACCATCGAATTTGATCAGGCATTTTGGGCCATCGTGCACTTCTTTACCAAGACGCTGGCCGATCCCGGCTGCGAGGATTATCGCCTTCATGTCGTGTCACACACAGCGACCAGGGGTATTAATGCGGAATAAAAACGAGATGAATTGCTCGAAAACGTGTCTCGCATTGGGGCCTTTGCTTAGTTGTCTGCACTTGGGGACGTATCTTTGGACGGCTTTTCACGGCGTAGCCACAGACGCTTCCCCTCCGCAATTTGCCAGGATAGCAGGCCCGGCAATCCTAACAGTAGTTCGCGTACCCGCTTTGTCAATGACAGTGCCAGTGAGATATCAGGTGTGATCCCGAGCAAGCTGCCAAGAAAAATGTAACCGCCTTCCTGCACGCCCAGAGCCCCCGGGATTGCGAACCCGGCTGCTCGGATGGCTTGACCAAGGCTTTCCAGCAACAGCGCTTCCATCAATGATACCGGTCTGCCGAGGAAATACATTGCCAGCCAAACTTCGCCCACACCGAGAAACCAGCCTAACAATCGCCAGATGCAAACGGTGAGAATCGTTCGGTCTTGTCGATAGAGGTCGACGATCGCGCTATCGAGTGCCTTCGGATCCCCAAGCGACGATATCCAGTCGCGATCACCGACGACTACTTTCAATACGCGTACCAGGACTGTAAAGAGACCCCGCTGTTGCGCGTAGAAAAATCCCCAGGTTGCAAGTAATGAGATGAGTAGTGCGCCAAGTACAGCGTTGACAGCCAGCTGCTCACTAAATATTGTCAGCAACATACCAAGACCAACGCCCGTGAATATGATTTGAGTTAAGATCGCTGCGGTGAGATCCACCACGACGCTGGCACCTGCCGTAACACCTGGGACACCAAAGTGCATAAGCAGTCGTGCCTTGAGCACATCGCCCCCTATCTGGGCGGCCGGTAGCAAGCCGTTGACTGATTCACCCACCCAACGAGCCCATAGCAGCCTGTGAAACCGTGGCCGTGTCGGTTCAATCAGGCGGCTCCATGCGACCGCATCCGCCCACATCGGCACCAGGTGAAAGAGTGTCACGACAAGAAGCCCCCAGCCGGCAACCGCAAGCGTAGCAGCAACCTCTGACACACCCTGGTAGCTGATAATGCCAACGAATAGTGCAAGTCCCGCAATCCAGGCGATATAGGCGGTGATTTTCACGGATCGTTATCCAACGTTAAGACACGAGCAGAAACAATGGTGGCGTGCTTTCGATTGACACATTGGACCTTAGCTGCTCTTAGTATGCTTACTCTGACTCCAGCAACTTAAAATACCATGCTCGCGGTTTTTCTTATCCAGTGCAAACCGCTGGGCAGTATACGTAGCCGTGATTCGACTTATGAGTGATGTGGCCGGTGATGTAATCAGCAGTAACCGTGACTGCGAAACCATTCCATGGCGTCTCGCAGGGC
The DNA here is from genome assembly GCA_027296625.1 of Gammaproteobacteria bacterium. Classification (NCBI taxonomy): domain Bacteria; kingdom Pseudomonadati; phylum Pseudomonadota; class Gammaproteobacteria; species Gammaproteobacteria bacterium. The sequence goes on from JAPUIX010000170.1 coordinate 50,562, forward strand.
TTCTCTGATCGGTCGTGGTTGATACCCGAGCTCCCGCTGTGCTTTATCACTGCTGAAGAACATCATTTTTCTAGACATCCGCACACCATCAACTGTCACGCGCGGCTCGCTGCCGCCTGTTACCTTTGCCCATGCTTCCGAGAAATATGCGATGGGCAACAATGCAGTATGGGGCAACCGGATTCTGGGCGGGGCGTGTCCAGTCAACGAGGCGATTTCGTGCAGGATTTCTTTAAGCGTCATATTGTATCCGCCCAAGATGTAACGCTCGCCTGTTTTCCCGTGCTGGTAGGCCAAGAGATGGCCCGCAGCAACATCATCGACATGCGCGAGGTTAAGTCCTGTATCAACATAGGCCGGCATACGATCGGTTACTGCATCCAGAATCATTCGACCTGTCGGCGTTGGTTTGATGTCCCTCGGTCCTACAGGCGCCGATGGATTTACAACGACCGCCGGCAGCCCCTCATCTTTCACTAATCGATGCACCTCCGCCTCAGCCAGAAACTTAGAGCGTTTGTAGTGACCAATCATGTCTTCGACAGACACAGGTGTTGTTTCATCGGCGGGACTGCCATCTGGATTGAGACCTAAAGTTGCCACGCTGCTCGTGTACACAATTCGCTCGATGCCGGCGTTGAGGGCGGCAAGCATGACGTTGCGTGTGCCAGTGACGTTCGCCTCATACAATTCTTCTGGCCTGCTTGCCCAGAGGCGGTAGTCAGCTGCCACATGGAACAGGACGGTGCATGTTAAAAGGGCACGCTCTAGTGATGGGCGATCGGTGAGATCGCCTTCCGCCACATCGATGCGCAGACCGTTAAGATTTCTCAGATCGCTGGTGGGGCGTACGAGTGCTCGCACCTGGTGCCCGGCATCTGACAGGGCGCGTACGACGGCTGAGCCGACAAAACCGGTTGCTCCCGTGATTAGGGTTGTCATGCTACAGACTCGTGGGTTCAGATACGGCCCCGGTGCGGCCGGTAGCGAGCAGAGCAGGAAGTACCACGAGCGTGCAGACAAGGGTGAAGGCTACGCCTAACGCAAGCAGTTTTCCCATGCTGGCCATTCCTTGATGAGGCGCAAAGGCCAGGTTGCTAAAGCCAACAATGGTGGTCAAGGCACTGAAGAATACGGCACGCGCTGAGCTGGTCGCAAGTAACACGCCGTCTTTGGGCGGTGCAGTGCGGAAACGGTGCACCATGTGGATACCGCTATCCACGCCGATCCCCAAAAGCAGCGGCAGCGCGATGATATTGGCGAAATTAAACGGTATATCAAGCACCACGCTCGCCGCGGCGGTGAAGACGCCTGCGAGTAGGAGCGGGAGCAGGACGAAAACTGCATCAATCTTTCTATCCAATAGCAGGACCAGTAATAACGCGATGACAAAAAGCGCAGATAGAAATGCCTGCTGGAACGCGGACACGACCGCATCCCCGGCTTCCAGATTGATAACCGGTGGTCCGGTAAAGTCCGGAGCGATTGTCCGCAATTCGCTAACAAATCGTCTCAGAGCGCCATTGTCCTCTAAGTTCTCCCTAGGAAATACCTCAATTAGATACTGTCCACCGGGTGTAACCCAGCGCTCAATGAATTCCAGTGGCAGATCCCGGAAAGCCACGGGCTTAGCACGGAGTGCCTCTTGCAATGCCTGTAAGCGTCCGGGAAGGGTGCTGACAAGACTTTCCTGTAATCGCGCCAAGAGTTGAGTACGTGCATCCGCGTCTAGGTCTTCTAACCGTTCGAAAAAGCGCTGCAGGGTGTCATTGAGTGATTTCGCTTGACGGGTGATGGATTCGTCAGGGCGGGCCTCAATGAGCTTATTGAGCGTGTGATGAAACTCGCGTAATGCTTCTGCTTGCTCGATAGCACTGGGTAACTCTTGGTTGTCTGTGGGCTGCAGTGTGGGACCAAGAATCAGCGTCATATCATCTATAAGGAGCAATTTCTCATCCTGATCCGTCGGAATGAAACTATCCACTGTGACAACCTTATCGACGACCGACAGTTTTTTGAGTTTATCTTTGGTGCGTTTCGCATCACGATGATTCTTTGCCAACAACACACTCCGCCAAGGAGACGTGTCTTTGTCTTTCAACAACTCTCGATAGGTGATGACTGACTCGGTCTCGGGATCCTTAAGGTTCAACGTATTGGGATCGAATGTCACATATGGAAGTAAAAATAGAGACCCCAGGCCCAAGAATAAGGTGATGCTCACGATTATCCGCGCGTGCCTTACGGGGAAATTCAACAGTTTGGGATGTGCTGATGAGAACGTACGCCGTGGCTGTTGCGGCGCGAGTGAGAGCCGCGTAAGGCTCAGCAAGGCGGGGAGTAAACTAAGACACAAACCTAAGCTGATGAACATGCCTGTGCCTGCGATCAAGCCGAGTTCCGCCACGCCGACATAGCCTGTGGGAATGAAGGCGTAGAACCCAACCGCCGTAGTCAGCGCAGCAAGCAGCAGCGCGCTGCCGATCTGGCGTACCACGGTATGCAATGCGGCGGCATGATCCCCGTGTTCTTGCAATAGCCCTCGGTAGCGGAGATTGAAGTGGATGCAGAAATCGACCCCTAAACTGGGATAGAGCACGGCAAATGCGATGGATATGAGGTTTAATTCGCCGACAGCCACTGTCGCAAAGCCGGCTGTATAGATAAGGCCACAGATAAGCGTGTACAGCGTGATCAGTACAAGTCGCATTGAGCCGAGGCCAATCCACAGTACGATGGTAATCATGGCAAGCGCCAGAACGGCCGCCACTGCAGTCGCGCGGATTGCACTCATCAGCTCCTCGTGAGCTAGAGGTGTATCCCCAGTCAGGCGTACGCGGATGCCGTTCTCCGGGGTCATTCCCAAGTCTGCACTGAGGGCCCGTATGGCATTGACTGCCGGCTCTGCAGGGAGCAGTTGGCTGAAATCGAGCTCAGGTTGAACGATGATGAATTGCCGGTATTCTCTTGGGTCAGTGTCCCCCCCTGTCATCACGTCTTGCCAGGATAATCGATATCGTCGTGTTTGAAGTGCTGCATCCAAGGCATCGCGAATGCGCTCGTATACCGTACCAAGTTCAACGTGTATGCCATCAACTAGCGCGCGGGTTGCATCATTGAGCATCGAAAACAGGCCACGCAGGCTCTGATCATTACTGAGATTCGAAAGGAACGGTTGTACCATCGCAAGGTTGTCAGTGAGGTCTTCAAGTTCTGAAGATTCTAAGTACAAGAGCCCATTGGCTCGAAAGAACGACAGCCCATTGCGGTAATAAACGGATTTAAACAGGCCGGATTCTTGTTTTAGCCGCTCTGTAATTAAGACAGCAGCATCATGGGCCTCGTCCGCCGTGTCCGCATCGACCACAATGAGGATTGTGTCGACCTGTTGGGGGAACTCGCGTTTGTACGCCGAGTATGTCTGTCGCCATGGCAGTTCTTCAGCCAGCAACTCGGCAGTATCTGTGTTAATGGCAAGGTGTTCGACCGTGTAGCCTAAAATGTAGATTGCAGCAACTGTCGCCACCGTCACAACCCAGATCGCCCCGCGCTGGACGCTGTTCACCCAGAAGGTAAGTGCGTCGTTTGCGTATCGGTGAAGGGGGGCGCGCATATTTAATTTTGCCCTGTCAAGAACTCTCGGGTTCTGAATATTTTAAATTTGTGCAGGAATTATCACTGCAGCCGAAAGGTTAAGGTATTAAATAAAGCGAAGGGATGGCGCTGTCGTATATTCACGGCCGTGGTTAGCGCAGTGCAAATTCGCAGAATAGCTGCAATCCGGCCAGCTGTGGTCATTGGATTTTTCGCGTATCCGATGGGCCATCGTGTAGAGGATTGTTTAAACGCGAAAGACGTAGGTTTTACCCGGTTCTCTCTCGCAATCGGGGGGATAGCTTCTTCGTTTGTCCGCATAGTAGATGGCCCGGTGTTCACCTTCAGACAAACGGTTGTAAGTAACATACAGAACGCGTCTCGGTTTGTCCGTAAGGTTAGGACCCGATCGGTGTGGCGTATAGGAATCAAAGAAGACGGCATCGCCTGGACTCATCGGATATGGAACGTAGCGCACTTCATTGTCGTCTTCCAAAGGATGCCACTTTTCACCAATGAGGCCCTTTTTGTGGTGGCCTGCAGCCAATTCTAAACAACCATTTTCGGGCGTTGATTCATCGATACTGACAAGCGCGGTAATGTGGAGCTTTGCATAGGTGTCCCATCCGGCCTGAATGTCCTGGTGAGCCTTGAAGCCATCACCGCCGGACATCTTGAAATTGATCTTATCTTTAAATAGCACGGCTGGTTCTCCAAACAGTTCGGAGACGATGCCGAACATCTTGTCCATATTGAACAGTTTCTCGAACCCAGCGTGATACGGGACAAAATCTTCGACCCGCGAGAGGATACGCTTGTGAGGTTCAAGCTTGCTCTGTTCGAAATACATCATGTATTTACCAGGGACTTCAGGGAAGGACGCCACTTCTTCAGTCCATTGCGTTATGTTGTGTAACTCCTCAAGCTCACAGAGCCTCCTGATAATCAGGAAGCCATCGCGATCAAAATCATTCAATTGTTTGTCTGATAAGTAGCCACTCTTTTGCATGATGCACCCCTATCGGGTTTTGTGAATGTATGACATCATTCCGTTCATATCTTGGACGGTTTTTACATGTGGCTTTGAGGCGTTTTCGTGGACCAATTTTACCAATCTTGTGAAGACGAATGTTTTGATGTATCGCCCCTCATCAAAGTCTTGCGCGATCGCTAAATGTTGAGCAACGAAGGACCTGCAAGGCGAGCGACTTTGCCTAAAGTCATTTGCGCTTGGCGGAAACAGTTCCCTAGGCGGATAACCGGCAATAACTCTGTGGGGCGTCTCAGGAGCCCGGCAAGGAGCCTCAGTCGTTGCACCTGGCCATCCTGATCGATTGCCGCGGTGACACAGTCGGGTATCGTGATATCGGCTGTGTCAACGATGGCTCGGATCACGATGCAAGGGACGCCGGCGCTGCGGGCCGCTTCGGCCACCGCAGCACTTTCCATGTCAGTGGCGACGGCGCTGCTCCGCACGAAGAGAGCCGATTTCTCAGCTGGTGTTGCCAGTACTTTGGTGCTTTCAATGAGCGTTCCCACCTGGATGCAAAGCTCGTCCTGCAAGCACTTAGAGAGACGCGCGTGCCAATCGGCATCAACAGCGTATTTTTTATTGTCCTCTGCCAAAATCATTTCCGGTAGCACGAGCGCACCCGGGGACAGATCGCTGGCGAGCCCGCCGGCGCTGCCCCAGCTTGCCAATGCCGTTGCGCCGAGTGCCAGTAATCGTTCCGCGCCACGGCGCGTTCGCTCAGCGCCTAGGCCAGCGACTTGGACTAAGACATCACCTCCAAGTTTGGCCGGATCCCCGGTGGGTATGGGTCGGCCGGTGAGACAGCAGGCCTCGTCGGGCAAGGCCGCGATGACGCCCAGACAGGTCAAGCTCGTTATCGTTGTTTCAGATTACGGTAGCGCGCGAGCGCCCAGAGTGGAAAGTACTTGGTATAACCGTGGTATCTCAGGAAAAACACCCGCGGAAAGCCGGGGGCGGTGGAACACGGGTCATGCCACAGACCGTCCGCTCCCTGGGTCCGCATAAGGCATTCAACGCCGCGCCGCACAGCGCCTGAGTGCACCTGTCCTGCAGCCATCAGCGCGAGCAGGGCCCAGGCCGTCTGGAAAGGCGTACTGGCGTGATCCCTGCCGGCCTTGGCAGGATCAAAATAGGTGTCATTGCCCTCACCCCAACCGCCGTCGGGGTGCTGAACGCTGGTGAGCCACGCTGCAGCACGCTGGATGTAGGGCTCGCGCGGGGAAACGCCCGCGATCTCCAGTGCTGCCAGCACGGACCACGTACCATAGATGTAATTGGTTCCCCAGCGGCCGAACCACGAACCGTCGGGCTCCTGTTCTTCCCGCAAGTAGCGGAGCGCCTTATCGCGTGCAGCACGGTGTTCCGGCTTGTTTGCCAACGACAGCAGAACCAGACAGCGCCCCGTGATGTCGCTGGTCGGCGGGTCTAACAGCGCCCCGTGGTCAGCGAATGGAATGGCATTGAGGTAGTAGCAGGTATTGTCTGAGTCAAAGGAACCGAAGCCGCCGTTTGCAGACTGCATGCCCGCGGTCCAGTCAGCGGCCCGTTCAATGGCCTCCTGGTAACGGAGCGGGTCAGCCCGGTGCATGGCCCAGGCGACCATCGGGGTGTCGTCGAGATCCGGGTAATACGTGTTCTGAAATTGAAAGGCCCATCCGCCCCCTTCAAGCTCCGGATGATTTTCACGCCAGTCCCCTGGTTCATCAGCCAGTTGGTGCTCGGCAAGCCAGTCCAGTGCTTGCGTAAGCTCCTCTGGGGGGTCGCCGGGGGACGTTTCTGCCACCGCATAGGCAGCAAGGGCCGTATCCCAGATGGGCGATACACAGGGCTGGCAGTAGGCCGACGTGTCGCCGATGACCAGCAAGTTTCTAATCGCTTGTTTGGTCTCGACCCGATACGGATGATCCTCGGGGTAGCCCAAGAGTGCGAGCACCTCGTAGGCGTTGACGATGGCGGGAAATATCCCGCCCAGACCCCCCGTGCCGTTAAGCCGGGCTGTGACCCATGTCTCTGCTCTTTTAATGGCGCGCTTGCGAATCCAGCTTGGGATGAGCGGCTCGAGCGCCCGGGGCACGCGATCCAAAATGAGAAACACAGAGCCAAGTGCCGAGTTCGCCCGAAAATAGTGCCTCTCTTCAAAAGGTGGTGTGGTGAAGAGTTCCGGAATGTCCACACCTTTAGGATTCGCGGCCCGTGGCTTCAGGCTGCAAAGGATAGAAAGCGGCACCATGACCGTGCGGGACCAATAGGAAATCTTGCTAATGTGAAATGGAGCCCAGCGTGGCAGCAGCATGTGCTCCACCGGGACAAACGGTACACCCCGCCAGGGGATCTGACCAAACAACGCCAACGCAATACGGGTGAAGACGTTGCTATGGGCGGCACCGCCATGGTCCAATATCGCCTGCTGGGCCTTTTCCATATGCGGTGCGTTGGGATCATCCCCAGCGAGTTTTAAGGCGTAGTACGCCTTGACCGAACAACTCAAATCAAAGTCAGCATCAAGATAGAGTGGCCAGCCGCCGTGATCGGCCTGATGGGCGCGAAGATAGTTAGCAATCTTACTCTCGAGCCCCTCATCGACCTCATCCATGAAATGTGTCATTAAGATATATTCGGCAGGTATCGTACAGTCTGCCTCTAGTTCATAACACCAGTAACCTTTGGCGTGCTGGTGTGCCAACAAAGCATCTCTTGCCCGGGCAACGGCCAAATCCAGCTCGTCCACTGCCGATCTGAAGGCGATTTCAGCCGGGTAGCTGCTCGCCTCAGCATCAGTGAGTTTATATCGTGGTTGCATCAGCATCGACATCATCCCCTCATTAAGCACGCAAAATACCGTTAAGTGGTCAAAACTCTCTGTTAGTGACCTGCTTGCGGGCTTTCAGTGTTAGCTGGATTTGTTATGTTTCCCGGGCGGATTGGACGACAGGTATAAAGCATTCGTCTGCGTCCTCCGCTGCGCTCATCATACTTGGATCCGGGCATTGTTTAGTATTCCGCTGAGTTTCTCATGAATGGCACCCACGGGTAAACCCTTTGACGTCAAGGAAAACAAAAGTTTCAGGAGTTTGTCACTGCCCGCAGTAAGGTTCGTTACCACAATGGTGCCTTTCACACTGCGTCGAGAGATTTTGACCTCTTGACCCGCGCTGAAGTTGCGGTGGCGGTTAATCTTTTGCAACGTCAGGATGGCCATCCCAAGCGCCCACAGGCAGAAACGCCTTATACCTCGCTCGTGTTGTGGAATGACCAAGGTATACGTCAGTGCATTGTGCAAATGGGCGCGGGCCAGGCCGATGAGCTGCGCAAGGCCCTCAATAAAGCCGTCATCTCCCTTGCCCGGGGTAAGGTCTGTAAGATCAAATCCCAAATTATAGAAGACATCCCGCGGCAACCAGCAGGCACCACGTTTGCGATCTTCCCAGATGTCTTTAAGAATGTTCGTCATCTGCAAACCCTGCCCGAAAGAAACAGCGAGTGGTATCAATTGTTCTCGATTTTTATTGATTTCATCGGAATAATCGCAAAACAGCTCCGTCAACATTTCACCGACCACACCCGCAACGTAATAGCAATACGTGTCCATATCGGACAGGTCTTTCAGGCCGTCCAACGTTTCGTGTTCTTGGTAACGTGCCATGCCTTCCGCCATGATGCGAATACAGCGCTCAAGGGCCCTGTGTTGATTCGTATTAAAGCTGTGGGTTATCCGGATGACGCGCGTCGTATTCTTGACAAGATCCCGTTCAGCATCCAAGGCCTTCTCAGATAAAAGCGGCTTTAGTTCTTGGGCAAAATCGTTTGCGGACGCATTGCCGGCGACGACGTTAATAAATCGATCTGACCACTGCCGCTTCTGTTTCGATGTCAAAGCATTGTCGTCTTCGATGGTGTCAGCAATGCGACAGAGCAGGTAAGCGTTGCTAACGATCCGGGAGAGTTCTGGAGGCAATTGTGGAATGGTGAGCGCAAAGGTCCGTGAGACACCCTGAAGAACGTACTCTTGGTAGGTTTCATCCTGCGCGCTCGGCTGCGTAGTCATTTCGCGAATTACTCCCCTATAAGACACTGTATCGCCCGCGGCTTGCAGCAATAGATTAGCACGGTATCGTAAAGTTCAGGCCTTAGCTCTGAGCGCGAAGCTCTTATTATCAGGATAAAAAAGACCAAAGCAATCAAACCAGAGGGGCATTCCCCATTTTCAGTGATATTTAGTGGACTTCGATGTGCGACAATATGGGACTTAGCTTAGGGAGTGATGAGAATGAAAAAGATTAAGGTAGCATTAGTTGGTGTCGGTAACTGTGCAAGTTCCCTCATTCAGGGCCTCGAGTTTTACAAGGGCAGTAAAGCAAAAGAATTTTCCGGCCTCATGCACCCCAGGATCGGATTGTGGGGTGTCAGCGACATTGAAATTGTGGCCGCTTTTGACATCGATCACCGTAAGGTCGGCAAGCCAGTGGAAGAAGCCATCTTTGCTAAACCGAACTGTACCCTGGTTTTCCAGAAAGCCTTGCCGGTCTCCGGGGTCAAGGTGCAGATGGGACCGATCCTCGATGGGGTGGCGGGGCACATGGCTGATTATCCGGACGATTTAGCTTTCCGCCCTGCTGACATCGAGCCTGTAGACATTGTCGATGCCCTCAGGGGGAGTAAAGCCGAGGTGTTGGTTTGCTATCTGCCGGTCGGCTCGGAGGAGGCGGTGCGCCACTACGCACAGGCCTGCCTGGATGCCGGTGTGGCCATGATCAACTGTATGCCGGTGTTCATTGCCTCCAATCCTGAATGGGCCAAGAAGTTCCAGGCAGCGGGGCTACCGATCGTGGGGGACGATATCAAGAGCCAGGTCGGCGCTACCATCGTTCATCGCACATTGACGCGCTTGTTCGGCGACCGTGGTGTCAGTCTCGATCGGACGTATCAACTGAATACGGGAGGCAATACAGACTTCCTCAATATGTTGGCGCTTGAACGCTTGAAGTCCAAGAAAATATCCAAGACCGAGTCCGTGCAGTCGCAACTCGACGAACGGCTGGCTACCGGTGATATCCATATCGGTCCGTCGGATTATGTGCAGTGGCAGGGAGATAATAAGGTGGCCTTCATACGCATGGAGGGGCGTGGCTTCGGCAATGCACCGATTGAACTTGAACTCAGGCTGTCGGTGCAGGATTCTCCTAACAGCGCCGGTGTCGTCATCGATGCAATCCGCTGTGCCAAACTGGGGTTGCAGCGTGGCCTTAGCGGACCGCTGGAGGCGGTTTCCGCCTACTACATGAAGAGCCCACCACGGCAAATGCGTGATTCGGTGGCCTATGAGGCATGTAATGCTTTTATTAATGGTACTGATAGCAACGAAAAGGTATCCGGACAAGACGATCAAGCCGGTATGATCGAATAAACTTTCTCACCGGTAAATGCAACGGGGACCATGCGATCAAGCTATCTGAACCATGGACCACGCTTGGACAGAACAGCTGATCGAGCTCCACCGCCTGGTACGTTTGGCGGTCATCACTCGCAGTCGGGAGGGAACCTGTGGAACGAACGCCAAAGGGGATGTGGTCAAGGTTTTCGATCTGGTCGCAAATGATGCTGCGCTGAAATACCTGCAAACATCAGCAGTATCGCTTCTTGTTGAATCTGAAGAGTCCGAGCCACAAACAGTTGGTACCGGCACACCTGCTCACCGTCTGATCCTGGATCCTGTCGATGGTTCTGACAACTGGTCACGGCGATTGCCGTTATCTGCATTGTCCTGCGCGGTGTTGCCTATTGATGCACCATTAAAGCCTGAGTCCGTTATCGCATCGATTGTTGGTCCGCTCGATCAGGAAGTCCCACTGGTCGCGCAACAAAGATCTGGCGCATGGTCTGACATGATCCGGCTTCAGACCTCAGACGTGCATTGTCTTACGGATGCCGTGATCTCAATTGAACTCAACCACTATGCACCTGCCATGAATCTGGCACGCATGATGGCTGATGCCAGAGGTATACGCTGCTACGGTAGCGCAGCCTGTGCAATTACCTTCGTTGCCTCGGGAATAACGGATGCCCATATCGATATACGCAGCAGACTGACCCCGGAAAGCTATCTTGCCGCAGCATGTTTGCTGCTGGAAGCTGGGGGATGCATCACCGGTCTCGATGGTGCGTCGTTACCAGCCGCATCTGGCTTGACTGATGGCATCAGTTTAATCGCTGCGGCGAACCAGGCACTGTGTGACGAAATTGTAGAACGCTTGGGCAATGATGGAGGTTGACAGTCAAATGGAGGCACCCCAGGTTGCAGTCATTCTTGCCGCCGGCTCAGGATCACGGCTGTACCCGACTGCAAACACACCGAAACCCTTGATAAAAGTGTTGGGCCTGTCACTTGCCGAGCGCGTCATCAGCACCTTGTGTCAAGCAGTCAACATTCGGCATTTTATTGTCGTCCTTGGCTTTGAAGCCGAGCTAGTCAAGGAACATTTTATTGATATTGCTCGTCGTCGTGGTGTGACGATTGAATTTTGTATGGCAGAGAACTGGCTGCGTGGTAATGGTTCTAGTGCACTTGCAGCCAAGGGACATACTGGCGCTGCCCCGTTCTTTCTGGTCATGAGTGATCACCTGTTTGATCCAGCTATCCCGCAGGCGCTAGCCCAAAATCCACCTGCCCCAGGCACAATCTGCCTGGCAGTGGATCATGACAAGACTGGCATATTCGATCTCGATGACGTGACACGGGTACGGATCACGAACAATCGCATCAAAGCGATCTACAAACACCTTGAGCAATGGGATGCCGGTGATACGGGGGTTTTTCTTTGTACGCTTGGTCTGTTTGACGGGCTTGAGGCGGCCGTCTCAAGGGGCAGGTATGGACTCTCCGATGCCCTGCATGAATTAGCGCAAGAGGGCCGGGCAGGTACTGTCGATGTGACCGGACAATCATGGCTCGATGTTGACACACCGGAAGCCTTTCATGAGGCAGAGCACCGACTATTGCAGGAGTTGGGTGGTAAGCCCAGCGATGGTCCGGTTGCACGCCATCTCAACCGACCGCTTTCCCGCTGGATAACAGGATACCTGGTCCGCACCCCTGTGACACCAAACCTGATTTCTTTCGCTTCCTGGTTGTTGTCATGCTTTGCCGCGATCTTGTTTATGATCGGTGGCTATCCGGCATTGGCACTCGGCGGGCTCGTCGCACAATTTGCCTCGATCATTGATGGTTCTGATGGCGAAGTTGCGCGGCTAAAACATTCGGAGAGTAAAGCGGGTGCCTGGTTTGACGCGGTCCTCGATCGCTATGCCGACGCTTTCTTGTTGTTCGGTCTGACATGGCACGAGTTTTCTGCGAACAACACGCACCTATCCCTGGTGATTGGTTTTGCTGCGATCATCGGTTCCTATATGATCAGTTATACTGCGGATAAATATGATGGGTTAATGGCCAGGAGACTTCGGGGCGCTGTTTATTTCAGATTGGGCCGCGACATCAGGGTATTCATAATCTTCCTTGGGGCGCTCTTCAACCAGCCACTGTTCACTTTGATTGTCATCGCACTGATCATGAATATTGAAGTTGTCCGCCGCGTCACCGTCTGTATGCTAGAGAAACTGCCTGAATAAACTCCGATAATCATCAAATAAGGCAAAAACTAAAAGCCTTATCGGAGCTACCCATAATGCTGGCCTGTCAACAATAACTCAAACTTCGGAGTACGTGATTGTCTACCAATTCGAAAGATCTGAAGAAAAGACTTCTATCAAAAAACTGTTTCATCAGGCGCGAAGGGGAGGCGATCATGAAATCTGGTATAGCCCTATTCTTAGGGATACATTTTATTGTCGAGGATGAAATCAAATCTAGCCATACGGCAGAGGCTGTCCTAAAATTTGCTGGCTTAGATAAGGCGTTTTAGTTAGTAATGTCCAAGCGATTAAACAAGGTTCTCTAAGAAGGAAGGGGATGTGACGACCGCAAAGAGAGTGTGTCCAATCAATCTCGCACGGTCCGTGTGATGACGAGACCACAACGTTGACACTGTATCTTCTCGATATTGCCAGTAGTGCCAAAAGCAAAGGTGATGTCAATCACACGAAAATCGTGAATCCCTAGCCGGCAATAAAGCTGGCCAAGGAGATTCAGCAATTTGCCCTTACCCATCATTTAACACTTACTTCGCTTCTGGCCCTCTCCCGTCACTGTCAACTCACCACGTGAGCTGCCTGATTATGTTGCTCCCCCTAAGGGCTGAATGCCATAGGTAAATTAAATTTTAGTACCATTGTCAGGGTGATTGACTTTTAACAAGTGCCCTGCGCAACATTCAATCTTGACTATGTAGAAGCAAGACACGTAATAGAAAGATGTCACACCAGGAAGAAAATTGAGGGATCTGTTGACTGAGTTACCCAACAAAGAAAGCTGCAGCGCCATCCGGGCACTTGACCTGATTCCGATGGTCATAGAGGTTTCTGCCCGGGGGGAACGCACCTATGATATTTACTCTCGCCTGTTGAAGGAAAGAGTCATATTCCTGGTGGGTCCGCTTTTGGACGAGGTCGCCAATCTGGTAGTTGCACAGTTGCTTTACCTTGAATCTGAAAATCCTGACAAAGACATTCATTTTTATCTTAATTCTGCTGTCGGCTCGGTAAGTGCAGGAATGGCGGTCTATGACACCATGCAGTTCATCAGTCCAGACATCAGTACCCTGTGCATCGGTGAAGTTGCTGGCATGGGATCATTACTACTTGCGGGAGGTGCACCGGGGAAACGATATTGTCAGCCACATTCGCGGATCGTGCTGCATCAACCCCTTGGAGATATCGAGGGACAAGCCACGGACATGGCAATTCATGCAAAAGAGATCTTGAGGAACCGAAAGCAGTTAGACAAAATTCTAGCCAAACATACAGGACAAACAACGAAGCGGATCCATGCCGACACAGAGCGGGATCATTTCATGGATGGGCAAGAGGCTGTGGCGTATGGACTAATTGATGAGGTGCTTATGCAACGTATAGTTAAGGAGATAGAGAACCGATAGTCTTTTTCTGTCCCCTAATCGCAACATTTATAAAAATGCCGGATTACGACTCAATGCGACCCCTCATTGCGGTGTTACCTCGAACCCAACCGGTAGCGGCATGCGTTCTAATCGTTTTGTTAAGGCTTGATGCGACTAAACCAGCTAATTCCGAAGCAGATGTCCAGATCCTGACAAGTCCATTTTCGCTGACTTTTTCGCGGAACCGGTTGAGTTTAGCCCTCGCATCGGGTTCAAGCTCGGATTTACCGGTTGGTATTTCCTTGGGTTTGCCATGACAGAACGCGAGGACAGGGATGCCTTTCTCTATCGCGTAATCGTATTCTTTTTCTGTATACCTGATTCCTTCTGCTGAGAGTGAGCCAAATCTGCCGCTGATGATGAGAATATAGTAGTCGCTGTCATCGATTACCTTCTTGATAAATTGAAATTGCTCCTCTGTAGATCCCACAAGCTGCCTTTCGACACTGCCACTGTGGATGGGTATCCATGAGATGCTGAACGATCAGGATGCGATGCGCATCTGGCTCTGGGGCCTGTGAGTTCCGGAGCGGCGTGCGCAATCGCGTCTCTAGGGCGATCCCACTCTCTTTGGCTCCTGCTAGGCCCAACAGCTCAAACATCCTGATGTTTCCTCTCTCCCCGTCCCCTGAGAAAAAACTGTTTAGAGATCTCACAGTAGGCCTGAGCGGCATTTTTGCACTGACGACGTACTTACGGATTTGCCATGGGAATAGGGCTGGAATGTAACTCTTTGAATTAATGGTCGGGGTGACTGGATTCGAACCAGCGACCCCTGCCTCCCGAAGGCAGTGCTCTACCAGGCTGAGCTACACCCCGACAATGCTCGTCAGTTAGTCCGATCGACGGCGAATTCGGCGAGGGCGTAGAGCGCGTCTTTGTAAGGCGAGGCAGGCACGTTGCTCAAACATTGTACGGCGCTATCCGCCTCGTTTCTCGCCAGGCCGGCAGTGTAAGCGATGGCACCTGTCGACTCAATGGCATCGGTTACCTCATGGATGCGATTGAGTCCGCCATTGACGATTGCCTTCCGAATCGTCGCGGCCTGTTTTGCGGTGCCATGCAACAGGGTATATAAGAGCGGTAGCGTGGGCTTGCCCTCGGCAAGATCATCACCGATGTTCTTACCCAGCTCCGCAGTTGAAGCGCTGTAGTCCAACACATCGTCAATGAGTTGAAAAGCTGTACCGACATGCATGCCGTAGGCCGCCATTGCTTCTTCATCTTCTATAGAACGTCCGGTAATCACCGCACCCAGCTGACCGGCTGCCGCAAACAGCTTGGCCGTTTTGTTACGAATCACTTCCAGATACCGCGACTCAGTTGTTTCGGGGTCATGACGGTTGAGTAACTGTAAAACTTCCCCTTCAGCGATGGTATTGGTGGCGTCGGACAGGATCTCCATCACGCGCATGTTGTGGATACCCATCATCATTTGAAAGGCGCGCGAGTAAAGAAAATCGCCGACTAGGACGCTGGCTTCATTTCCCCACAGCAGGTTGGCGGTCTCTCTTCCCCGTCGCATCGTCGAGTCATCCACGACATCATCATGTAATAAGGTCGCTGTATGAATAAACTCGATGACTGCTGCAAGATCGATATGGTGGCTCCCGGTATAACCCAGTGCCCGCGCACACAAAAGTAAGAGCGCCGGGCGCAACCGTTTGCCCCCGCTATCCACAATATAGTGGCCCAGTTGATTGATCAGCTCGACTTCAGAGTGCAGTTGTTTCTGGATAAACTGATCAACGCTCTTCATATCATCCGCGATGAGGTGCCGCAATTCATCGATATGGGTACCGGTGTCTATAGGGGCAGTGGGCTTTGCAGTTTGCACGATTCGTAAGCCGGCGGTGCGGGGGCTGGATGAGGAAGAAGTAGTCATTTTGCCAAGACAGAGACAAAATTGCCATGCATTCAAGGTGGTTGTGCCTAGTACGCTTGTATCGAGGTGCCGAATTCCTTAGAATTTGGCCCCTCGCGAGGTTCGTCTTTCGCCATACCATGTACTGAGGAACTGGTGGAGTGCAGGCATGTACGCTGTGATTCAAACTGGTGGCAAACAATACAAGGTCAGCGAAGGGGATACCCTGAAGGTCGAGAAACTCGACATTGAGGAAGGCGCCTCGGTCGACATTGATCGCGTACTGATGCTGGTCGATGGCGAAAAGGTGACTGTGGGCACACCCTATGTGGAGGGAGCCAAGGTGCGTGCTATGGTAAAATCACATGGGCGCGGACCGAAGGTGAAGATCATCAAATTCCAGCGGCGTAAGCATCATCGCAAGCAAATGGGACACCGCCAAGCCTATACTGAACTTGCGATTACCAAAGTCGCCGGCAAAGCAACAAGACGCAAGAAGACATCGGCTTAAGTGAAGAATTGATCAGTAATGGCACATAAAAAAGCAGGCGGAAGTACACGAAACGGGCGTGATTCTCAGTCCAAACGACTTGGCGTGAAACGCTTTGGCGGTCAGATCGTCGTTGCAGGCAACATACTCGTCAGACAGCGAGGCACCAAGTTCCATCCTGGCGTGAACGTAGGCTGTGGCCATGACCACACGCTATATGCCAAGGCGAATGGTAAGGTGCAGTTCAAAACGAAAGGCCCAAAGAACCGAACATATGTCAACGTGATTGCAAATTGACGGCGAGTACGGAACTCTGGCATAGCAAAACCCCGTCTGTGACGGGGTTTTTTGTTTATAGACCCATATTGGCGGCAACAGGCTGGTTATGCCTCAACGGACGACAGTGGTAATGTTCTGATTATGAAGTTTGTCGATGAAGCGATTATTTGGGTTGAAGCCGGGAATGGCGGCGATGGGTGCTTGAGTTTTCGCCGTGAGAAGTTCCTGCCCCGTGGCGGACCGGATGGGGGTGATGGTGGAGACGGGGGCAGCGTGTACCTTGTTGTGGATAAAGGGCTGAATACGCTTGCGGATTTTCGTTGCGCGCGAAGATTCCACGGGGAAAATGGTCGACGCGGCATGGGGGGTCAATGCACCGGCAGGCGTGGCAAGGATCAGCGGATCAAGGTGCCGCTTGGGACACTGGTGTTCGATGCCGACATGGATGAGTTCATCGGGGATCTCATCTCCCGGGAAGACACGCTGCTCGTGGCAAAAGGCGGCTCCCACGGGCTTGGCAATGCCCATTTCAAAAGCAGTACCAACCGGGCACCACGCAAAACCACCCAGGGGACCGAGGGAGAGAGACGTAATCTCCACCTGGAGCTCCAGGTACTCGCGGATGTTGGGCTCTTGGGCACGCCCAACGCAGGCAAATCGACCTTACTTCGCGCAGTCACTGCCGCCCGTCCTCGGGTCGCTGATTATCCCTTCACGACCCTGTACCCAAACCTTGGCCTGGTCCGAACGGATGATGAGCGCAGTTTTGTGATTGCAGATATTCCGGGATTGATCGAGGGCGCTTCCAAAGGAGCAGGTCTCGGGATCCATTTTCTCAAGCACCTGGCCCGTACCCGACTATTGTTACACGTCGTCGATATCGGCAGTGGAGATGATGCGGCGCGTCCTGTGAATGAAGTGCAGACGCTTGAACAGGAATTGAAGCAATACAGCGAGCAGTTGGTGACCGGAGTGCGATGGCTGGTGCTGAATAAGATAGACCTTCTGGACAGTGACGAGCGAGAACAGCGTGCTCATGTGCTTGTGGAGGAGCTTCGCTGGCGCGGTCCCGTTTTTCGGATCTCCGCGCTGACCGGCGAAGGGTGTGAAGCGCTTATCGATGCTGTCGACGCGTGGTTTCAAGGATATGAAGAACGCCAGGCTGCAGAAGGGGGAGGGGGCAATGGCTGATCGGGGGACACTGCGCCACGCAAATCGTTGGGTGATTAAGATCGGCAGTGCGCTCGTGACCGACAATGGCCGCGGCCTACGTGCGGATTCCTTGAAGAATTGGGTTGCGCAAATGGCGAGCCTCCGTCAGCAAGACAAAGAGGTCGCCTTGGTGTCGTCCGGGTCGATTGCTGAAGGTATCTCCCGTCTCGGTTGGACTCGTCGGCCCCGCGCCATTCACGAGCTACAGGCAGCGGCGGCGATTGGGCAAATGGGCCTTGTCCAGGCTTGGGAATCGTGCTTTCAGCGCTATGGCATGCACACGGCTCAAGTTTTGTTGACACACGATGACCTGTCCGAACGCCAGCGTTATCTAAATGCACGCAGCACGCTCCGCAGCCTTTTGGATCTGGGTGTCATTCCCGTGGTGAATGAGAACGATACGGTGGCAACCAACGAGATCCGATTGGGTGATAACGATACGCTGGCAGGACTCGTGGCGAACCTCATCGAGGCGGACGTGCTCGTGATCTTGACCGATCAGGAGGGTCTCTTTGAGCGTGACCCGCGTAAATATCCTCAGGCCAAGCTCGTCAGGGAAGGGCGTGCCGGGGATCCGAGCCTTGAGACGATGGCAGCCGAGGGGGGTGCCTGGGGCAAGGGGGGATGCGGACCAAGCTTGCGGCGGCAGCGCTCGCCGCCCGCTCGGGTACGTCGACCGTCATCGCATCGGGCCTGAGGTTAGGCGTCCTTGAGGCGTTATCAGCGGGGGAGGCCGTTGGCACCTTCCTTGAGCCCGGCCAGACACCGCTTGCTGCCCGCAAGCAGTGGTTGGCCGGGCATATGAAATTGCGTGGGCGAGTGGTATTGGACGCCGGTGCCGTCGAGGTACTGAACAAGCGAGGCAAGAGCCTGCTGGCGGTGGGCGTCACCGCCGTTGAAGGTGAATTTAAACGTGGGGAAGTCGTTGCTTGTATCGGACCGGACGGGCGCGAGGTCGCTCGGGGGCTGGCAAATTACAACGCCGAGGAGACCCGCCGCATCATGGGGCAGCCGAGCGACCGGATCGAAGCGCTGCTGGGGTATGTGGATCAAGCAGAGTTGATCCACCGGGACAACCTGGTGCTGGTCTAACCATTGGGTATCTGGGCGGCGATGAGAAGACGCGTGATGCGTCGTCTATAGCGCACGAATGTGCGCTGATAAGCGCCGCTTATGTCTCGCCGCCTTGTTTTTGTGTAGCAGACCTGTTCGGGCCATTCGGTCAATGATTGGCATGGCATCCTGATAGGCCTTATTTGCAGCTTTCTTATCCTTAGCCCCGATCGCCTGCACGATCCTTTTTATGTAGGTGCGCACCATGGAACGTCGGCTTGCGTTGTGCCTGCGTCGCTTTTCAGCCTGACGGGCACGTTTTCGTGCTGAGGCAATGTTTGCCAATGCAATGGCTCCGTCTATCTATGAAAGGCGCGTCACTATGCTGATATCAAGGTGATTTGTCAATCCTGGCGGGTGAATATGCTATTCTGAGATGCGTTTGCGCAGCAATTTACAAGCAGAATTCTTGACGACACTACGCATTCGCCGCCTTCCACCGATCCTGAAGGGTCGCCACGCTGACTAAGCAGCTCCTTCAATCGACCGCTACTGTCGGCGGGATGACTTTAATCTCCCGCGTACTGGGATTATTGCGCGATATGGCGATCGCACAATTATTTGGCGCGACTGCCGGGACGGATGCATTTTTTGTCGCGTTCAAGATCCCTAACTTTCTCCGGCGGCTCTTTGCCGAGGGTGCATTTTCCCAGGCGTTTGTCCCGGTGCTAATGGAGTACAAGACGAAGCAGGCATCAGAGGACGTGCGACAACTTGTCGATCGGGTGTCCGGGACACTCGGCATTGTCCTGTTTGGTGTGACTGCGCTGGGCATTGTTGCGGCGCCCGTTCTCGTTGCGGTGTTTGCGCCTGGGTTTATCGGCAGCGAGGATAGATATGACCTCAGCGTCTACATGCTGCGGATCACGTTTCCGTATCTGTTGTTTATCTCGCTTGCTGCCTTCGCGGGTGCGATTCTAAATTCCTACAGACAGTTCGGGGTGCCTGCATTTACGCCGGTCTTGCTGAACATCTCATTAATTCTCTGCGCTATCTTTCTTGCGCCGAGATTGGACAAGCCCATCACAGCCTTGGCCTGGGGTGTCTTTATTGGGGGCGCGGCGCAATTGCTTTTTCAATTGCCCTTTCTGCTACGCATAAAGCTCCTGCCGCGCCCGAAGATTAAACCGCATGATGAGGGCGTGAGACGGATCGTTAAACTTATGCTCCCTGCTCTATTCGGCGTGTCCGTCTCCCAGATCAATCTGATGGTCGACACTCTCATTGCATCGTTTCTAGTAACAGGCAGTGTCACCTGGTTGTATTACTCCGATAGGCTGGTTGAGTTTCCGTTGGGCGCGTTTGGCATCGCCTTGGCGACCGTGATCTTGCCAAGCTTGTCTGAAAAACACGCGCAAGGCTCTGTGGAAACGTTTTCCCATACATTGGACTGGGCCTTGCGGTGGGTCATTGTGCTCGGCGCACCGGCTACGTTGGGGTTGGTGATGCTCGCCGGCCCCATCTTAACGACTTTGTTTCAGTACAAAGAATTCAGTGGCTTTGATGTTGAGATGGCGAGTCGGAGTTTAATAGCCTATGCGTTTGGGTTGCTTGGCTTTATTTTCATCAAAGTACTTGCACCGGGATTCTTCGCGCGACAGAACACCCGAACCCCGGTGCGCATTGGCATTATCGCAATGCTCGTGAATATCGTATTAAACCTTATTTTTGTGGTCCCCCTTGCGCACGCGGGCCTCGCGCTGGCGACCTCACTGGCTGCGTTTCTAAATGCCGGACTCTTGTATCGGGCACTCCGCGCCGAGGGCGTGTATCGACCCGTGCCCGGGTGGGCCTCACTACTGCTGCGCGTCGCCATCGCTTGCGGGGTCATGGGGGCTGTGTTAACTGTGGGTGTGGGGGAGACCGTGACGTGGCTGTCTTGGGGGGTTTCTGCACGGCTTACGCATCTTGCACTGTGGATCGCAGTCGCTGTAGCCGCCTATTTGTTCTCTCTTTGGCTTGTAGGACTTCGCTGGCGCGACATGACAGTAAAGACCCGGCAGGTATAATTACGCCTTTTGTTTTCTACGGTTACACCGCATGGAGCTGATCCGTGGTTTATACAATCTCAGATCGCAACATAAGGGCTGCGTTGCGACCATCGGGAGCTTTGATGGTGTGCATTTGGGCCATCAGGTTGTTTTGAGTGCGTTAAAGGAAAGTGCGGCAAGTAAATCATTGCCTTCGGTGGTCATGACGTTTGAACCTCAGCCCCAGGAATTTTTTTCTCCCGCCGATGCGCCCGCAAGAATAACGCGCTTGCGCGAAAAGTCTGAGGCAATTGCAGAGTATGGAGTAACGTACTTGGTTTGCGTGCGATTTGATCAAGCATTGGCGTGGCTCTCGGCGGAGGAGTTCGTGCAGAAACTGTTAGTGGTTGGTATGGGCGTACGGCATCTGGTGGTAGGTGATGATTTTCGCTTTGGCAAGGGTCGCAAGGGCGATTTTGCGAAACTTAGCGCCATGGGGGAGACGCTGGGATTTGGCGTCAGTGCGAGTTCAACTTGCACCGTCAATGGCGAACGCGTCAGCAGTACCCGCGTGCGCCAGGCGCTGGCAGACGGGGATCTCGAACTCGCCCGGCGGTTGCTTGGTAGGGATTACAGCATCAGCGGGCGGGTCGCCCATGGCGACAAGCGCGGACGCACGCTTGGTTTTGCAACCGCCAATATTGAATTGCATCGCTTGCGCTCACCGGTGCGCGGCGTCTTTGCCGCAAGCGTCTCCGGTATTAGGCAAGACGCGCTTGCCGCCGTCGCGTACATCGGCACGCGTCCCGTGATCGACGGTAAGCGACAGTTGCTGGAAGTGCATATCTTTGACTTCGATCAAGAAATTTACGGGCGCTATTTGCGGGTCGCCTTGCTTAAGCAATTACGTGGAGAGTGGGAATTTAAATCGCTTGCCGCGCTTCAAAAACAGATTGCCGAGGATGCTGAGGAGGCGAAGGCGTTTTTTGCGTCAAAGCGCGACGGCAAAGAGGTTGAAAGCGTCCCGTGATCACAATCACCGCGCTAACTTGCCGCAAGATTTTTTTCTCGAGGTCTTTGCATGGGTGATTACAAAGACACGCTGAACCTGCCTAAGACGGAGTTTCCCATGCGCGCCAATTTGGCCAAGCGCGAACCGGCGTTACTCGCCCGCTGGCAGGCGATGGATCTCTATCAAAAGATCCGCGAGCAAAGAGCCGAGTGTCCGAAATTTGTGCTTCACGACGGACCACCTTATGCCAATGGGGATATCCATATTGGTCACGTGGTCAATAAGGTGCTCAAGGACATTGTGGTTAAAGCGCGCACCCTCATCGGGTTTGATGCTCCCTTTGTCCCCGGCTGGGATTGCCATGGACTGCCCATCGAGCTCATGGTGGAGAAGGAGGTCGGTCAACCCGGTGTCGACGTGGATGCCAAGACCTTTCGACACGCCTGCCGCGCGTTTGCTCAAGAACAGGTCACACGCCAGCGCGCCGATTTTGAACGGCTCGGGGTGCTGGGCGACTGGTCGCGACCTTATCTGACCATGGACTTCGAGATCGAAGCCCATATCGTCCGTTCCCTTGGCAGGATCATGGCGGCAGGCCACGTGCAGCGGGGCGCCAAGCCCGTGCACTGGTGCGCCGCGTGTGGCTCGGCGCTGGCTGAGGCCGAGGTGGACTACGAAGAGCGGCAATCACCGGCCATTGATGTCCGCTTTCGGGTAGTGGAAGACGATGCCGTATTCAAGCGCTGTCTATCGGTATCGCCTTGCGCGGGTGAGGGACCCATCTCGGTGGTGATCTGGACGACCACCCCCTGGACCTTACCGGCCAACCAGGCGGTGGCACTCCATCCAGAGGTCCCCTATGCCATCGTCCAGGGTCAGACACCCCAAGGCGCTGAGCGTCTGGTGGTGGCGGAACCGCTCGTGGAAACATTAATGATGCGTTACGGGGTGGCCAACTATGCCGTTATTGCGAGGTGTCCAGGCAAAGACCTGGAAGGGGTCAAACTCGCCCATCCGTTTTATGCGCGCACGGTGCCGCTGATCTTGGGTGAGCACGTGACGCTGGAGGCGGGCACCGGGGCAGTGCATACCGCGCCGGGCCATGGTCTTGATGATTATGTGGTGGGGGAGCGTTATGGGTTAGTAGTGGATAACCCGGTGGGTGGCGATGGTCGCTTTCTGTCGGACACGGAATTCTTTGCAGGCGAAGAGGTCTTTGCAGCCAATGCGGCGGTCATCAAGGTACTCCGCGATAAGGGCACGTTGGTCTTTGAGGAGACCATCACCCACAGCTATCCGCATTGCTGGCGTCACAAGACCCCGATCATCTTTCGCGCCACGCCCCAGTGGTTTATCAGCATGGATGCCCATGGGTTGCGGGGCCAGGCACTGGCCGAGATTACCCGGATCACTTGGAACCCGGAGTGGGGTCAGCAGCGCATCGAAGGCATGGTGAAGAACCGGCCCGACTGGTGCATCTCACGGCAGCGGGCCTGGGGCACCCCGTTTCCTTTCCTGGTTCACCGGGAGACCGGTGAATTGCACCCCGAGACCCTGAGATTGATTGAAGACGTGGCTGAACGGATCGAAGTCGGCGGCATCGATGCCTGGTTTGATCTGGAACCGGCCGATCTGCTGGGTGAGGAGGCGGAACATTATGAGAAGGTGCCGGATACACTCGATGTCTGGTTTGACTCGGGCGTCACCCATGCCTCTGTGCTGGCACGGGATGACAGGCTCCGCTATCCGGCCGATCTTTATTTAGAAGGATCCGATCAGCATCGCGGTTGGTTCCAGTCTTCGCTCTTGACCTCGGTGGCGATGAATCAGATCGCGCCCTACCGGGCGGTGTTGACCCATGGGTTTACCGTGGATGCTGAGGGCATGAAGATGTCCAAGTCCCGGGGTAATGTTGTGGCGCCGCAAGCGGTGATCGACTCGCTGGGCGCCGATATTCTGCGCCTGTGGGTGGCGGCCACCGATTACCGGGGTGAGATGCGGGTCTCCGATGAGATCTTGAAACGCATGGCGGATGCCTATCGGCGGCTCCGCAACACGGCACGCTTTCTGCTCGCCAATTTCAACGGCTTTGATTTCGCACGCGACCAGGTTGCGCCTGATGACATGATTAAGCTCGACCGGTGGGCTGTTGATCACGCCGCCCGGCTGCAGGAAGAGATCCTAGCGGCGTATGATGCCTGCCAATTCCACCTCATCTACCAGAAGCTACACCGGTTCTGCACGGTGGAGATGGGAAGCTTCTATCTCGATATCATCAAAGACCGCCAGTACACCACCCAACGGGATAGTTTTGCTAGGCGCTCGGCCCAGACAGCGATGTATCACATTGCCGAGGCCCTGGTGCGCTGGTTCGCACCGATCTTGAGTTTCACCGCCGATGAGGTCTGGCAGCACATGCCCGGTCCTCGAGGGGAGTCGGTGTTTCTTGCGCGCACCTATGAAGGGCTCTTCCGCATCGATGTAACGGATGATTATGGCGCGCCATTTTGGGAGCGCGTGATCGCGGTCAGAGATGCGGTCAGTAAAGGACTGGAAAAATTGCGCATCGAGGGGGCCATCGGATCCGCCCTCGATGCAGAAGTCGATCTTTATTGTGATGAAGCACTCTATGTACTGCTTAGGCGCTTGGAAGATGAACTCCGTTTCGTGTTAATCACGTCCTATGGGCGCATTCATAAGGCCAGCGAGCGTCCTGATGATGCCGAGCCCACCGACGTACCCGGCCTTTGCATCAAGGTGGTGCCGTCAACGTTCAAGAAATGTGTCCGTTGCTGGCACCGTCGTGAAGAGGTTGGTCAGCATGCAGACCATCCGGGCCTTTGCGCTCGCTGCGTGGTGAACGTCACCGGTGCAGGCGAGGCGCGGCGCTATGCGTGAGCGTCTATAATCGTGCACCACGCCCTCAAATGGTATTTGGCCTCGGCCGTGCTCGTCATTCTCGATCAATGGACCAAGGCGCTGGCCAGTACCTATTTGCCGTTGGCAGAACCCGTGCCCATCGGGCCGTTGTTCAATCTGACCCTGGTGCACAATACCGGCGCCGCCTTTAGTCTCTTGAATGAGGCCGGCGGATGGCAGCGTTGGTTGTTTATCGTACTCGCCTTGGGCATAAGCGCCTTCATCGGGGTTTGGCTCTGGCGCCTGCCGAGGGAAAAGCGCTGGGTGGCATGTGCACTCGCCTTGATCCTGGGGGGCGCCCTCGGCAACCTGTGGGATCGGATGATGTTGGGCTATGTGGTGGATTTCATCGACATCTACTATCAGGATTGGCATTGGCCCGCATTTAACCTGGCGGATTCCGCCATCACGGTGGGTGCGGCGATGTTGGTGCTCGATGTCATCTGGCTGAAAAATCACAGGCATGCTGATAGGGGGGCGTAGGCTGCGGGGTTGGGTTCGGGTTGACAGGGGATCGTTCGACACGTAGCGTGTTGCAGTCGTCTTGACCTTTTAATTGGGGCCAATGTTAAAATCGCTCAGGCTGGTTGAATTGAGAGAATGAGTAAAGGCGCTATGGAGATCATGCTTGCCAATCCCCGCGGGTTTTGCGCCGGTGTTGACCGCGCCATCGAGATCGTGGAGCGGGCACTGCAACTCTTCGGCGCGCCCGTCTATGTGCGCCATGAGGTGGTCCATAACAAATATGTGGTGGATGGGCTACGTAAGAAAGGTGCGGTGTTTGTGGAGGAGCTCTCCGAGGTGCCGGATGGGTCCATCGTTATCTTCAGCGCCCACGGTGTCTCCGAGGCCGTCCGTGACGATGCCGCCCACCGGGGGCTTCGGGTCTTCGATGCCATCTGCCCGCTGGTCACCAAGGTCCACATGGAGGTCGGCTGCTACCAGGAAGAAGCGCGGGAATGCATCCTCATCGGCCATGCGGGCCACCCGGAGGTGGAAGGCACGCTGGGCCAATACCACCAGGACGACGGGCGAGGTGGCATGTATCTGGTGGAGTCCGTGGACGATGTCGCTGACCTGAAGGTCAAAAATCCGGACTTTCTTGCCTATGTCACCCAGACGACCCTGTCGATGGATGATACCGCTGAGGTCATCGATGCGCTCCGTGAACGTTTTCCGAAGATTGTGGGGCCGAAAAAGGATGATATCTGTTACGCGACTCAGAACCGCCAGGACGCGGTGAAGACGCTGGCAGAACAATGCGATCTGATCCTCGTGGTCGGATCCCCCAACAGTTCCAATTCCACGCGCCTTCAGGAGATCGCCCAAAAGATGCAGGTCCCCGCCTACCTCATCGACAATGCCTCGGAAATCCAACGCGAGTGGCTGGCCGGCAAGCACACCATCGGCATCAGCGCCGGCGCTTCGGCCCCCGAGGTCCTGGTGGAGGAGGTGGTGCGGAGAATTACCGAGTGGGGCGCAGACACCGTCCTGGAGGCGCCGGGCAAGCGGGAGAAGGTGGTCTTTTCCCTGCCGAGAGAGCTCGCCGTCCGTGCCTGAGCGCCGCCCGGCGCTTATCGAAAATTAGGGGGGGTGTTAAATTTTATTCGCCTACCAGCAGGTGGTGCCGCCGCC